>JAJYXA010000214.1 GCA_021791235.1 Pseudomonadota bacterium | reverse complement strand
GCTGAAAATGAAGCTCGGCCTCGGCACCAGCCGCGTGCTCGGCTTCATCGGCTCTTTCTACGCCTACGAAGGGCTCGATCTGCTGATCGCGGCGCTGCCGGCGATCCTCAGGCAGATGCCCGACGTGAAAGTGCTGCTGGTCGGCGGCGGGCCGCAGGATGCCGCGCTGAAGCAGCAGGTCATGGCGCTCGACCTGAAGGACCGGGTGGTGTTCACCGGGCGCGTGCCGCACGCCGAGGTGAACCGCTACTACGACCTGGTCGATGTGCTGGTGTACCCGCGCCACCCGATGCGGCTGACCAATCTGGTGACGCCGCTGAAGCCGCTGGAAGCGATGGCGCAGGGTCGGCTGATGGTCGCCTCCGACGTCGGCGGCCACAAGGAACTGATCCGGGACGGCAAGACCGGCGTGCTGTTCCGTGCGGGCAATGCGGGCGACCTTGCCAGCAAGGTGGTGGCGCTGCTGAAGTACGAACAGGGCTGGGACGGCATGAAGCGGAACGGCCGCCGGTTCGTCGAATCCGAGCGCAACTGGGCCGCCAGCGTGGCGCGTTATCGCGGCGTCTACGGCAGCCTCGTCAAACCCGGGATGGAGGCCGCGCTTGGCTGAATCGCGCCCCGTCGCCGACCGCATCGACCTGGTCGTGTTCAGCGCGCTGTTCCCCAGCGCGGCGCGTCCCGGCGCCGGGCTGTTCATCCGCGAACGCATGTTCCGCGTCGCGCAGCACCGGCCGCTCGCCGTCGTCTCGCCACAGCCGTGGTTTCCCGTGCAGTCGCTGATCCGCCTGCTGCGTCCCGGCTACCGTCCGCAAGCCCCGGTGCTGGAAATCCAGCAGGGCATCCGCGTCTACCACCCGCGTTTCCTGTCGGTGCCCGGCCTGCTGCGCCGGTTCGACGGCTGGTCGATGGCGCTGGCGAGCTTCGGCTTGATGCGGCGCCTGCGGCGCGAAGGCGCGCGCCTGATCGACGCCCACTTCACCTACCCCGACGGCGAAGCCGCCACCCGCCTGGGCCGCTGGCTCGGCCTGCCGGTGACCATCACCCTGCGCGGCACCGAAGTGCCGCACAGCAAAAATCCCGCGCTGCGTCCCCGTCTGTCCCGAACGCTCCAGGCGGCATCCCGTGTGTTCACTGTCTCCGATTCGCTGCGCCGGCTGGCGATCGAACTCGGCGCCGCCGAAGAGAAAACCGAGGTCGTCGGCAACGGCGTCGACACGACCCGCTTCCATCCCGTCGAGCGCGCCGCCGCGCGCCACAAATACGGCCTGCCGCTGGGTGCCAGGGTACTGGTCTCGGTGGGCGCCCTGGTCGAGCGCAAGGGCATGCAGCGCGTCATCGAGGTCATGCCGGCGCTGCTCGAGCGCCATCCCGACCTGCATTACGCCATCGTCGGCGGCGCCAGTCCCGAAGGCGACAACCGCGCCGAGCTCACTGCGCAGGTGGCGCGGCTGGGACTCGCCGGGCGCGTGCATTTTCTCGGCGCGCTGCCGCCCGACGAACTGAAATGGGCGCTGTCCGCGTCCGACCTCTTCGTGCTCGCCACCCGCAACGAGGGCTGGGCCAACGTGTTTCTCGAAGCCATGGCCTGCGGCCTGCCGGTCGTGACCACCGACGTCGGCGGCAATGCCGAAGTGGTATGCCGCGATGAACTCGGCAGCATCGTGCCGTTCGGCGACGCCACCGCCCTGCAGCGGGCGCTGGATGCCGCACTCGACAAGGACTGGGACCGCACTGCGATCCTCGACCATGCACGGGCCAACCAGTGGGACAAGCGCGTGGCGCAGCTGTTGCGGGCCTACGAAAGCCTCATCGATCGCGTGGCGGCGCAACCGGAGCTGGCAACCAAATGAGCGTCCACGCCTGGTTCGCCCGCAGCGTCTACCGCGCACAGGAAGCGGCGATGCGTCGCCCCACCTTTGCCATGCTCGCCGAACTCGAGCGCACGCAGTGGCTGCCGCGCGAGGGCGTCGAGGCTTATCAGGCGCAGCGCCTGAACACGCTGCTGGCCGGCGCGCTGGCGCACAGTCCCTGGCACGCGGACCGGCTGCGCATGGCCGGGCTGGAAGAGGCCGTCAGGGCGGGTGCGGTGACGCTGGCTGACCTCACCCGCCTGCCGACGATGAACAAGCGCGACGCCCGCGACAACGTCGAGCGGCTGGTCTGGCGGGGGGCGCCGGGCGGGGTGTTCCGGTACACCACCGGCGGTTCCAGCGGCGAGCCGCTGATCTTTTATTTTGGCCGCGAGCGCCAGGCTTCGGACGCGGCCGGGCGGATGCGCGCGCGGCGCTGGTGGGGGGTGGAACCGGGCGAGCGCGAGGCCTATCTGTGGGGCGCGCCGGTGGAGCTCGGCAAGACCGACCGCATCAAGACCCTGCGCGACCGGCTGGTGAACCAGTTGGTGCTGAACGCCTTCGCCATGTCGCCCGGGCGGATGGACGATTATCTTGACGCCTTGCAGGCCTGGCAACCCAAATGCCTGTATGGCTACGCGTCGAGCGTAGCCTTGCTGGCTGCCCGCGCCGAAGCGCGGCAGCGCACGCTGCGTTTGCCGAATCTGCGCGTGGTGTGTACGACGGGCGAGCCGCTGTACCCGCATCAGCGCGAACTCATCGCACGCGTATTCGGCGCGCCGGTGGCGAACGAATTCGGCAGCCGCGACATCGGCTTCACCGCGCACGAGGCGCCGGGCGGGCAGATGCTCTTGATGAGCGAAAGCCACATCGTCGAAGTGCTGGACGAGGCCGGACAGCCGGTGGCGCCGGGGGAGGCGGGCGAGGCCGTGATCACCGGCCTGACTTCAGCGGCCCAGCCCTTCATCCGTTACCGGACCGGCGACGTGCTGCGGCTCTCCGGCGAGCCCGCCGCCGGCGGGCAGGGCCTGCACGTGATCGCCGAAGTGACGGGGCGGCAGACCGATTTCGTCGTCTCCGCCGATGGCCGCGTCATGCACGCGCTGGCCGTGATTTATGTGCTGCGCGCCGTGCCCGGCATTGCCCGGTTCAAGTGCATCCAGCATGCGCTCGACCGCATGGAAGTGCAGATCGTGCCGGATGCCGGCTGGAACGAGGCCGCCCGCCATGCCGTGGTGAACGGGTTGAAGGCCCGGTTGGGCGAGGCGCTCAAAGTGGAGCTGCGCATGCTGCACGACATCCCGCCCGAAGCCTCCGGCAAGCACCGCTATGTGGTGAGCCATGTGCCGCTGGCCGACAGCCTGAAGCAGGCCGCGGCATGAACTGGATGGTGTTGCTTGGTGAGCGTCATGCCGGTGTAAACCGGCATCCAGTTCAATTTTTACTGGGTTCCTGTTTTCACAGGAACGACAATGAATTTGAACCGAACTAAATCATGAAACCGTCATCACTCATCCAGCTCCCCCTGCGATACAAGCCCTGGCAAGGGCGCCATCTGCGCCTGGTGATGCAGGACATCGCCGGATCGGCCCGGCAGCCCGAGCAGGACCACCGCACCCATTTGCGCGGCGCCATCGACTGGCTGTGCCGTGCGCAGGACGTGCGCACGCACAAGCCCGACGCGGGCGGAGTCGCCGCCGGCTGGAGCTTCGAGGACGGCTGGCTGCCCAGCTATCCCGAGACCACCGGCTACATCGTCGAGACCTTCCTTGCCGCCGCGGAATACCTCGACCGTCCCGAACTGGTCGAGCGCGCGAACAGGATGATCGACTGGGAACTCTCGCTGCAAGCCCCAGACGGCGCCTTCCCCGGCCATTTCGGCGAGGCCGGCAGCCACCCGGTGATCTTCAACCAGGGCCAGATCATGCATGGCCTGGTGGCGGGCTATGCGTCGCTCAATCGTCAGGACTGCCTGGACGCCGGCGTGCGTGCCGGCCGCTGGCTGGCGGCGCAGCAGGATGCAGACGGCTGCTATCGCAAGTACGAACACAACGGCGTCCCGCACGTCTACAACACCCGCGCCATCTGGGCGCTGGCGGCCACCGGCGTGGCGGCGAACGAACCCGAATTCATCGCGGCGGCGCGGCGCAACCTCGACTGGGCGCTCGGCCGGCAGACGCCCAGCGGCTGGTTCGCCACCAATGCCTTCGTGCCGGGCAGGCACCCCTTCACCCACACCATCGCCTACGCCATCCGCGGCTTCATCGAAGTGGCCGTGCTGCTGGGCGAGGAACGCTATCTCAACGCAGCCGAAAAGGCCGCGCGCGGCCTGCTGGCGAAGCAGCGCGGCGATGGCTGGCTCGCCGGCACCTACGACGACGGCTGGACCCCGACGGCCAGCTACGCCTGCGTCACCGGCGTCGCGCAAATGGCCCTGTGCTGGCTGCGGCTGGCACAGATCGGCGGCGATAAAAGCTACCGCGATGCCGCCTGGCGCGCGATCGCCTACGTCAAACGCACCCAGCGGCTGGAGGAGGACGACGCCGTCGTGCGCGGCGCCATTCCAGGCTCGGCGCCGATCTGGGGTGCGTATTCACGCTTCGAATTCCCCAACTGGGCGGCCAAGTTCTTCGCCGACGCGCTGATCATGGACATGGCCAATGTGGCGGTGCCGCCCGTCCCGGCCGCGGCCAAGGGGCTAACGCGATGAGCCGGCTGCGGATCATGATCCTGTGCGGGCGCAGCGCCCGCCACCTGCACGTCGCCAACACCCTGTGCCGCGCCGGCGAGGCGCTCGCCATCGTGCAGGAAACCGGCGGCGAGTGGAACCTGAAAAAAACCCTGAAGAAATCGCGCCCGGACAATCTGTTCCGCAAGGCCTGGCGCTGGCTGCGCGACCGCCGCCGCTACGCCGGCAACCCCGAGGCGACGTTCTTTTTTCCGCATGGCCAGCCCCGGCTCGAGCGTCCCGAACTGGTGCGCGAAGTCCCGCACATCAACCACCCCGACGTGGTGAAGCTGGCGCGCGAACTCAAGCCCGACCTGATCTGCGTGTTCGGCACCTCGCTGATCCGCGGCGAACTGCTGAAGGAGGGCCGCCTTGGCATCGTCAACCTGCACGGCGGGCTGTCGCCCGAATACCGCGGCGCCGACGGTACCTTCTGGGCGCTGTACAACGGCGAACCGGGGAAGGTCGGCTGCACCCTGCATTACATCGACGCTGGCATCGACACCGGCCGCCTGATCGCCCACATCAGCCCCGAAGTACGTGAGGGCGACAGCGAACTGGTGCTGTTCTGGCGCGCGGTGCGCGACAGCGCCGAGGTCTACGCCGAAGCCGTCGCAAGGCTGTCCCGGGGCGAACAGCTTGGCATGCCGCAGCCGGGCAAGGGCCGCCTGTATCGGGTCAAGGACCGCGGGCTGCGTCACGAACAGGCGCTTGCTGCCCGGCTGGCGTCCGGCATGCTGGCCAAGGTTGCGCTGCCACGCCGGGTTCGCTGGTTCACGCGGGAAGCATCGGGGCAAAACACATGAGAGACATTCTCGTCACCGCGATAGTCTTTGGGGTGCTGCCGTTCATCTTCAAGCGGCCCTGGATCGGCATTCTGCTGTGGTGCTGGCTGGGTTACATGAATCCCCACCGCCAGGCCTGGGGCTTCGCCTACGATTTTCCCTTCGCGTTCATCACCGCCCTCGTCACCATCACGGCCTTCCTGTTCTCGAAAGAGAAAAAGGACATGGTCTGGACGCGCGAGACGGTTTTGCTGCTGCTCTTTGTCGGGTGGATGTTCATCACTACCGTTTTTTCGTTGTATCCCGATCTCGCATGGATTCAGTGGGACAAGGTCTGGAAAATCCAGCTCATGGTCTTCCTCACCGCCATGATCATCAAGGAACGCCAGCATCTGCACTGGATGATCTGGGTCATTGCCTTGTCATTGGGCTACTACGGGGTCAAGGGCGGCATCTTCACCATCGTGCACGGCGGCGCATTTCGGGTTCAGGGGCCGACCGGAACCTTTTTTGCGGGCAACAACGAAATGGCGCTGGTGCTGGCCATGCTCATCCCGCTCATCCGCTACCTGCACCTGCAGGAACCCCGCAAATGGGTCCGCATGGGTCTGGCCTCGGCCATGGTTTTGTCCGGCGTGGCCGCCATCGGCAGCCAGTCGCGCGGCGGCCTGGTGGCGATGGCTGCCATGGGCCTGTTCCTGTGGCTGAAAAGCCGCCACAAGCTCGTCATGGGCGCCTACATCGTCATCGCGGTAGGGATCATCCATGCGGTGATGCCGCAGGAATGGTATGACCGCATGTACACCATCAAGACCTACCAGGAAGATACCTCCGCACTGGGGCGCATCAACGCCTGGCATACCGCATTCAATGTGGCGAAGGATCGGGTGACCGGAGGCGGCTTCGAAATGTTCCGGCCGCCGACCTTCCGGCAGTACGCCCCCGAGCCCTTCCGCGTCCACGACGTTCACAGCATCTACTTCGAGGTGATGGGCGAGCACGGCTTCATCGGGTTCGGCATGTTCATCCTGCTTGCGGTGTTCGCCTGGCTGCGCGCCAACCAGGTGATCCGCGAGTGCAAAAACGACCCTCAGCGAAAATGGGCGGCCGACCTGGCCGCGATGATCCAGGTCAGCCTGATCGGCTACGGCGCCGGCGGCGCCTTCCTGGGGCTGGCCTATTTCGACCTCACCTATCACCTGATGATCGTGCTGGTGCTGGCGGCCAAGTTCTCGGGGGTGCTGGGGAAGGCGGAAACGGTGCCGGCAAGATCCGCGTACGTGCATCCGTCTGCGCGCTGGAATAACAAGTCGCCTTGAAGTCGGCGGGTTCGTCCCGCATTTGAACCTGTAAACCGCATTTGAACCACAGAGGCACAGAGAAAGACAAGAAATCAATAGCTTCCCGCACCTGGACACTCACCCGTTAGGTGACTGGGTATCACGATGCAAGTCTTTGTTTTTTTCTCTGTGCCTCTGTGGTGAGGAATTTAGGTTGAACCGCCCGCAAGCCCCGGTCACTCCGGCATCGCGCACCACTGGATCACAGCCGGCCCCCAAGGGGGCGCGCGACGGCATGGCGACGGATTGCAAGCGTTCCCTCGATCAGTCCCCGTTTTCCTGCAGCCACCGCTCCAGCATCATCGTCACCCAGATCATCACGCCGTAGTAGCTGGCGTGCGGGCCGCGCTGCATCGCGAGCATGTGGTCGAGATACGCCGGCTGGATCCAGCCGCGCCGCCTGAAATCCGACAGGCTGTCGCCGACCAGCGCGACGAGCCGGGC
>JAJYXA010000536.1 GCA_021791235.1 Pseudomonadota bacterium | reverse complement strand
CTACAATCAAAAACGGAACGGGCCGAACGGGCACGGCAACACCGACGGCATGGCGGAAAACCACAGCTGGAACTGCGGCTGGGAAGGGGGCGAGGACGCGCCGCCGGAGGTCATGAAACTGCGCAGGCGACAGATCAGGAATTTCTGCTGCCTGCTATTCCTTTCCAACGGGACGCCCATGCTGCGCGCCGGGGACGAGTTCATGCACACGCAGGCGGGGAACAACAATCCTTACAATCAGGATAACGAAACGGCTTGGATCGATTGGGGCCGGCTGCGCGCAAACCCGGACATCTTCCGCTTCTTCAGGCTCATGATCGCGTTTCGCAAGGCGCACCCCTCATTGGCCAGGAGCCGCTTCTGGCGCGAGGATGTCCGCTGGTACGGGGTGGGCCGCGACGCCGACCTGGCATACGATTCCCGCAGCCTCGCCTTTGCCCTGCACGGCGGATCGCAGCAGGACGTCGACCTCTACGTGATGATCAACGCCTATTGGGAGGACCTGGCTTTCCGGATACAGGAGGGCGCAGCGAATGTGTGGCGGCGAGTGGTCGATACCAGCCTCGAAAGTCCGTTCGACTTTCTCGAACCCGGCAACGAGAGCCCCTTGCTGTCCTTGGATTATCGCGTGCCGGCCCGGGCCATCGTCGTGCTGGTGCGCGACAAGGGTGGAGGCTGACCGCAATGAAAGTACATCCTTTGGCAGGGAAGCCCGCTCCGCCGGCGATACTGACCAATATCCCCAGACTGGTGACGGCCTACTATACCGGCATCCCAGATTTCCAGGCGCCCGCGCAACGGGTCGCGTTCGGCACGTCGGGACATCGCGGTTCCCCGTTCGAAACGACCTTCAACGAAGGGCATGTGCTCGCCATCACCCAGGCGATTTGCCTCTATCGCGCACGGCAGGGAATCGACGGCCCGCTGTTCCTCGGCGCCGACACGCACGCGCTGTCCGTGCCTGCCTTGGCCAGCGCGTTCGAAGTGCTGGCGGCCAACGGCGTGGACGTCATGCTTGCCGGGAACGACGAATACACGCCCACCCCCGCGGTTTCGCACGCCATCCTCGTTTACAACCGCGGACGCGACACAGGGCTGGCGGACGGCATCGTCATTACGCCGTCGCACAATCCGCCAGACAATGGCGGGTTCAAGTACAACCCGCCCAACGGCGGGCCGGCGGATACCGGCGTCACCGGCTGGATCGAAGCCAAGGCCAACGCGTTTCTGCAAGACGGTCTCCGGGGCGTGAAAAGAATCCCGTTCGAACAGGCGTTGCGCGCCGCCACGACGCACCGGCACGACTACCTCAACGCCTATGTGGGCGATCTCGGCAATGTGATCGACATGGACGCGATTCGCGGCGCCGGCCTCCGCATGGGCGTCGATCCGCTCGGCGGCGCAGGCGTCCGCTACTGGGCCGCGATTGCCGAGCGCTATGGTCTGGATCTCACGGTCGTCAACGATGCCATCGACCCGGCATTCGGCTTCATGCCGGTCGACTGGGATGGCCGGATTCGCATGGATCCGTCCTCGCCTTATGCGATGCGGAACTTGATCGGCCTGAAGGACCGCTTCGACATCGCCTTCGCCTGCGACACCGACCACGACCGGCACGGGATCGTTACCCGGAGCGCGGGCCTGCTCCCGCCCAATCACTATCTTTCAGCCGCCATCCACTACCTGTTCCGGCATCGGCCCAAGTGGCGCACGCAAGCGGCGGTGGGAAAAACCGTCGTGAGCAGCCGGATGATCGATCGCGTGAGCGCGAAGCTGGGCCGGAGATTGTACGAGGTGCCGGTCGGCTTCAAGTGGTTCGTCGACGGCCTGCTCGACGGCGCGCTTGGCTTCGGTGGGGAAGAGAGCGCGGGCGCCGCTTTCCTGCGCCTTGACGGCACCGTCTGGACGACGGACAAGGATGGAATCGCCCCGGCTTTGCTCTCCGCGGAAATCACCGCACGGACGGGCCGCGATCCCGGCGAGCTATACCGCGGACTGACGCGCGAATTTGGCGAGCCTGCCTACGACCGGGTCGAGGCGCCCGCCACGCCGGCGCAAAAAGAGAGGCTGCTGAAACTCTCGCCGCAACAGGTTCGATCCACAGAGCTGGCGGGCGAAAAAATCCAGGCCATCCTCAGCCATGCGCCCGGTAACGGCGCACCCATCGGCGGGTTGAAGGTGATCACCGAGAACGGCTGGTTCGCTGCCCGTCCCTCGGGCACCGAAAACATTTATAAGATCTATGCGGAGAGCTTTCGTGGGCAGGACCATCTGCGCCGGATCGTGGATGCGGCGCAGGCAATTGTCGACGATGCCACCCATCCGGGAATGCGGCGGTGAGCGCCAAGCAAAAACAGTTTTTGCATTCCAGCGTTTTCTTCGTGTCGCTGGCGTTGGTATTCACGATATCCATGGGATACGGCATCGTTTTACCGGTGCTGCCCGGTTTCCTGGAGGGACTGACGGCCAGTACCGGACGTATTTCGGTGTCCTGGCACACCGGCTTGCTGACGGGTACCTACATGCTGGCGCTGTTCCTGTTTGCGCCGCTCTGGGGCTTCATCTCGGACCATGCCGGACGGCGCAGGGTGGTCCTGCTCGGGCTCGCCGGCTTCGTCGGCGCGATGTTGTGGTTCGCGCTGGCGCGCCAACTGGCGTTCGTTTACGCTGCCCGTGCGCTGGCCGGCGTGTTCGCGGCGGCGGTGCTGCCGGTGGTGTTGGCCTGGGTAGGCGATTCGTGTAGAGCTCAGGAGCGCGCGGCGGCATTCGCGTGGCTGAGCGCGGCGAGCGCGCTCGGTTTCCTGTTCGGCCCGGCGCTGGGCGGATGGCTGGCCTCGGTCGGGAGCATTGGCGGGAATGCCGCCCTCGCGCTGCCGTTCTACGCGACCGCGGCCCTGGGCGGCGGGATGTGGCTCGCGGCTTATCTGCGGCTTCCCGTGAGCCTGATGCGGCATCCAGTGGAAGACACGCCGCAACCGGATGCGCCGGCGTTGTTCGGCCTGCTGACGCTGTCGCTGCTCGTGATGTTTGGCATCGGCAGCTTCGAAGTGGGTTTGGCATTGCTGGGCCAGCAGGTGTTGAGCCTGCGCCCGCGCGAGATCGGCTGGATGTTCGCCGAGTGCAGCCTGGCCATGATACTGGTGCAGATTTTCGTGCTCGCGCCGCTGCTCAAGCGCGTCGGCAGCGGGCTGCTGGCGCCGGCGTTCCTTGCGATGGCCGCCGGCGTCGCGCTGCTGCCGTTCGCTACGGCATATCCCTTGTTGATAATCGGGCTGGGACTGGTTGCCGGCGCGTCGGGCGTGCTGATTCCGGCACTTGCTTATCTGGTGTCGCTCGCAGCCGGGACACGGCAAGGCGCCGCGCTCGGCAAGCAGACCGCTGCCGCGAGCCTGGGCCAGGCCGCGGGCTCGGCAGCCGCCGGCTGGCTGTTCGCCGTGTTGATCGGCCGCTCGTTCTGGATTACCGCCGCGCTGCTTGCCTTTGCCGCAGTCGCCGCGTTCCGCGTTGCGGAGGCTTCGAAGGAGGAGCGTCATGGTCGCTAGTGGTCTGCATTCAGTTTGGAACTTGAGCGGCTATCGGCACAGATGAGGCTGTCGTCGTGAGCGCGATGGGCAACGCACTACGGCTGCGTGGCGCCTGAAGGCCGATTTCATTACTGAAATGTAATCCAGTTATCATTTGCGTGACGGCTTGGAAAGCATAGACTCTTCCTCGTCCGGATATTCCGGGCCTGAGTTTTTCCACCCAACCATATGAAACAACCAGCCAGATCGTTACGCAGTCTATTGTTTTTGCCAGTGTTGGCCTGGGGCACGGCGGTGCAGGCACAGGAGCCGTTGCCAGGCGCCAGTGTCGACACCCTTCTCGAATATGCCCGGTCGCACAACCCCGAATATGCCGCCATGCGCCTGGAGGCGGATGCCGCCGGCGAACGGGTGACGCCGACGGCCGCCCTGCCCGACCCCAAACTCCGTGTCGAACTGCGGGACATCACCCGGTTTGGCGAACAGAGCCCGACGCTGCTGCCGGGCCGCGTCGGGAGCACCCGCTATCTGCTGATGCAGGATGTTCCCTGGTTCGGCAAGCGCGACCTGAAACGGCAGGTGGCCGAACTCGACGCCGAGGGGGCCAAGGGGCAGGCCATGGGGAGCTGGGCGGAGCTCTCGGCACGCATCAAGTCGGCCTTCGCCCAGCTTTATTACGTGCATCGCAACGAGCGCTATACCCGTGAAGTCCTTGATCTCATGGCTCGCCTGGAAAAAATCGCCCAGGTGCGCTACGCCGGCGGCCTGTCGGCGCAGCAGGACGTCATCAGGGCACAGGTCGAGCAGACCGGCATGAGGGCAGAACTGATCGCCCTGGAGAACGAACGCCGGCAGCTGCAGGCGCGCATGAACGCATTGCTTGCCCGTCCGGCAGGCGCCCCGCTCGCCGAGCCGGGGCAACTGCGCCCCGTTCCCGCCCCGGCGCAACTCGATTATTCCGTGCTCGAGGAACGCGTCCGGGCCCGGAATCCGCTCCTCTTCACCGAGAGCGCGCGCATCAAGTCGGCCGAGAAAAGCCGCGAACTCGCCTACAGGAATCGCTACCCCGATTTCACCTTCGGGGTTTCTCCCATCCAGTATCAGAACTCGGTCAAGGAATGGGAGCTGATGGTCGAGCTCAACCTTCCCTTGCAGCAATCCGCGCGCCGCGCGCAGGAGCGCGAATCGGAAACCATGCTGTCCGCCGCCCGTGCGCGCAGGGAAGCCGCGTCAAACCAGGTGCTCGCCGATCTCGCGGAAAACCTCTCCGGAATCGAGGCCGCCCGCCGCACCGAAACGCTGACCGCCACCAGCCTGCTGCCCCAGGCCGAACTCACCTTCCAGGCCGCGCTGGCCGGCTACGAGACCGGCCAGGTGGATTTCGCCACGCTGCTGGATGCGCAGCGTCAAATCCGCCAGGCCAGGCAGAACCGGGTCAAGGCGCAAGCCGAAGCACAGGCGCGACTTGCCGAAATCGAACGACTCTTGGGAGAGGATCTATGAAACAGCGAGCAAGCATCGCCATCGGCGCGATTGCGGCCGCAACGCTGGCCGCCGGCGGCGGCTACTGGCTGGGCAAGCGAGGAAGCGTCGAGCATGGCGGCTCCGCAGCCTCCGTGGCGACCGCCACCGATACCCCGGCAAGCGAAGGCGCGAGGAAGGAACGCAAACTCCTCTATTACCGCAATCCCATGGGCTTGCCCGACACTTCGCCGATACCCAAGAAAGATCCGATGGGCATGGACTACGTCCCGGTCTATGAAGGCGGGGACGAGGATGGCGGCGAGCCCGCTGCCGCCAATCAGATCAAAATCAGCACCGAGAAAATCCAGAAGCTGGGGGTCAGGACCGAAGCAGCCCGCCTGCGGGCGCTGGACAGGATCGTTCGCGCCGCCGGCCGCGTTGAACCGGACGAGCGGCGCATCTATGCGATCTCCCCCAAGTTTGAGGGTTACATCGAGCGCCTTCACGTCAACGTCGCCGGCCAGGTGGTTGGCAAGGGGCAGCCGCTGTTCGAGGTCTACAGCCCGGAACTGGTTTCGGCCCAGCGCGAATATGCGCTTGCCGCCCAGGGCGTGCAGGCCATGAAGGATGCCGGCAGCGAGGCTCAGGACAGCATGCGGCAACTCGCCGAATCGAGCCTGATACGACTGAAGAACTGGGACATTTCCGATGCGCAGGTGAAGGCACTGGCGAAGTCCGGCGAGACGAAACGCACGCTTACCTTCCGCTCGCCGGTTTCCGGCGTCGTCACCGAGAAGAAAGCGTTGCAGGGGATGCGTTTTATGCCCGGGGAGACCCTGTATCAGGTCACCGACCTGTCTTCGGTCTGGATCGTGGCCGATGTGTTCGAGCAGGACATCGGCCTCGTCAGACCCGGTGTCAAAGCCCGCGTGACGATCAATGCCTATCCGGACAAGGTCTTCGAGGGCAGGGTCACTTACGTGTACCCGACACTCAAGGCAGAGACTCGTACCGTCCCGGTCCGCGTCGAGCTCGCCAACCCCGGGTTTCTGCTTAAACCGGCGATGTTCGCCCAGGTGGAACTGCCGGTCGGCGGCAAGGGGCGGGTGCTGGCCGTCCCCGATTCGGCCGTGATCGACAGCGGCACCCGCCGCATCGTCCTGGTGCAAGTCCAGGAAGGCCGCTTCGAACCGCGCGAGGTCAGTCTCGGCGCCCGCAGCGACGGCTATGTGGAAGTGCTGGAGGGGGTCACGGAGGGCGAACAGGTGGTGGTCGCGGCCAATTTCCTGATCGACGCCGAAAGCAACCTCAAGGCGGCCATCGGCGGCATGGGCAGTCACGCCGGGCATGACGGCGCGCCCAAAGCGGAAGCCGCCAAACCGGCTGCTGCAGGACACAAGGCCGAAGGCACGGTGGACGGCGTGGATACCCAGGCGGGAACCGTCAGCATCAACCACGGCCCGGTGGAAACGCTCAAATGGCCGGCCATGACCATGGAATTCAAAGCAGCCAACGAAGCCTTGCTCAAGGGGATCAAGCCCGGAGCGGTCGTCGCCTTCGAATTCGTCGAACGCCAGCCCGGCGAGTGGGTGATCACGGGCATCAAACCGATGCCGGGCCGGACGGCGCCCGCATCCGCCGATCCGCACGCCGCTCACTGACGGGGTACGCCATGCTGGCCAAAATCATCGAATGGTCGGGCCGGAATCGTTTCCTCGTCCTGCTCGCCACCCTGTTCATCGTCATCGGTGGCGTCTACGCCGTCGCCAAAACCCCGCTCGATGCGCTTCCCGACCTGTCTGACGTGCAGGTCATCGTCTACACCGAATATCCCGGCCAGGCGCCGCAAGTGGTCGAAGACCAGGTCACCTATCCGCTCACCACGGCCATGCTCGCCGTGCCCAAGTCCAAGGTGGTGCGGGGCTTCTCCTTCTTCGGCGCGTCCTTCGTCTATGTGATCTTCGAGGATGGAACCGATATCTACTGGGCCCGCTCGCGGGTGCTGGAATACCTCAATTTTGCTTCGGCCCGCCTGCCCAGGGGGGTTTCCCCGGCATTGGGTCCGGACGCCACCGGTGTCGGCTGGGTGTATCAGTACGTCTTGCTGGCCAAGGACAAAACCTTGGCGGAACTGCGCACGATCCAGGACTGGTATGTGCGC
>JAJYXA010000544.1 GCA_021791235.1 Pseudomonadota bacterium | reverse complement strand
GGAGCGTTTTTTTCGATTTTGTCGGCTTGTTTTTGGGCGTTCTTGAAATCCCCCTCTGAGAGATGGGCCAGGCCCAACTGGCCAAGTGAGGCGATATCGTGGGGAGCAATTTGCAGGGCCTTTTCGAAGCCGCTGATGGCTTCTTTCAATTGTCCTTCGTTAAACTGCTGCTGGGCGATGAGGCGCAGGGTCGTGGCATTGCGGGGGTCTATGGCGAGGCCCTGGTTAAGCCAGTCTTTGGATTTCTGGACGTCGCCAGCGGCCTTGGCGCACGCGGCCAAGCCCCAGTAGGCGGGAATATTGTCAGGATCGGTGGCCTTGGACTGGGCGTAGAGTTCACAGCCGGCTTGGAGTTTGCCCAAGCCGATCAGGGCATCCCCGCGGGCGCTTTCCAGGCGGGCGCGGTTGAGACTGGAAAATTGCGGAGGCGGCTGGATTTCATCCAGAACCCGCTGGTATTGCCTTTGCCCCAGCAGGCTTTCCGCCAGCAGGGGAAGGAGGGATTCGGCGCCGATACCCAGATTTCCGGCACGCCTGAGTTCACGTTCCGCATCTTCGGCATAACCGGATTTGAGATAAGACTCGGCTAGCAGCAAGTGGATGCCGGGGTTGTCCGGCGCTTTTTGGGCCGCGTTCTTGAGTTCGATCAGGCTGGTCTTGTAATCGGATTGGCCTATCGCATCCTTGGCCCGCTGGATGTGCTCCTCGACAGTCAGGCTGGCGGCACGATCGCAGGCGCCGATACCGAAAGCCAGGGCCAGGGACAGCATGACAGGCGTGAGTTTGGTTCTGAACATGGCAATCCTTTAGTGTGAGGAGAGTTGCTGATAGAGCTGTCGGGCCTGGGCTTGTGCGGGAAAGGCGATTTCACGGTCCAGCAGGGCCTTGAGTTCTTGTCTGGCACGCGTCCGGTCGCCTGCCAGATACAGCCCATAGGCCAGATGCCAGTGGATTTCAGCGGCATCCGGCGTCTTGGAAAGGGCCTGCTGCAAAAGTTTGATGCCGCGTTCGGTCTGCCCCTGCCGCACCAGGATCCAGCCCAGCGTGTCCAGCACGGCGGGATTGTCGGGTTTGAGCTTGAGCGCCTGTTCGGCGAATGCGGGCGCGCGTCTGTCCCCGGATTCATGGAGGGCCCACGCAAGATTGTTCAGAATCAGCGGGTTGTTCGGATTGTTCTTGTTCAATATCAAATAATGCTCGACTGCGGCTTTGGGCTGGCCGCGCTTGATCAGGCTTTCGGCGAGTGTGGCACGGATGCCGGCATCCTGCGGGTGGGTGGCCAGCCACGTGGCGAGGCGTTTCTCGCCTTCTTCGGCGCGCTGGCTTGCGGTCAGAACCTGGAACTGGCGGACGAGCAGCGTGGCGGAAGCTTGCAGTTTGTGCGCGCGCTCGAATGCGGCGAGCGCGGCGGGGTAGTCCTTGCGCGCGAACGCGGCATCGCCTTCCAGGCCGTAACCGGCCGGGTTGTCCGGCTTTTGCCGTTGCACCTGCCTGGCGAGTGTGCGTGCCTCGTCAAAGCGCGCGCCCTGGATCTCGACGCCGCCCAGCAACAGTTGGGCTTCGACGAAGTCGGGCTGAATGCGCAGGGCGTCCAGCAGGGTTTTGCGCGCGCCGGCGAAGTCCTTGGCAACGATCTGCGCGGTGGCGACCTTGACCAGGGGCGCGGCCTGGCCGGGCTGGTGTTCGGCCAGCTTGCGGTAGCTGCCCAGCGCATTGGTGGTGTCCCCCAGCGCCAGCTGGGCGGTGCCGAGGAGTTCGAGCGCAACAGGGTTGTCGGGCTGGGCGTTGACCGCTTCGCGTGCCGTGGCAAGCGCCTTGTTCCCGTCGCCCCTGGAAAGCTGGTAGCGCGCCAGCGCCACCCGTGGTTGCAGGGCCTGCGGGTGCGCGCTGGCGGCTTTTTCCAGCCAGCTGACGAAGGTTTTTTCATCCTGGTTGCGCAGGCCCAGGTCGGCCAGCGCCAGCATGGCGTTGAGATGTTGGGGGTCGGCCTTGAGGATGCTTTCGAAGCGCCGGCGTGCGGTGTCGGGTTGCTTGTCCTTCAGGTCGAGCTGCGCCAGGTTGGCCGCCGCGGGGAAAAACGCGGGATTGAGCTTGAGCGCCCGGCTGAAGCTGTCGCGCGCACGGACGGGGTCCTGTTTGCCGAGATAGGCCGCGCCCCGGTAGTTCCAGGTGAGCGGATTGGCAGGCTGTTTCTTTTCCAGCGCGGCGATGCTGGCCAGTGCGGCGTCGAATTGCCGTTGTTTCAACTGGTTGAGGATGATGAAGGTGTCGGCCCGGCTGCTGCCGTCATCCATGTCGGCGGCAGCCTGCAGGTCGGCCATGGCGCGGTGGTCGCCCTGGGCCAGGCGGGAGATGCCGAGTTCGGTGCGGATGGCGGCACTGTCGGGGCTGCGCTGGGCGGCCTGTTCAAAATAGGTCGAGGCCTGGGCAAAGTCTTTTTTGGCGAGCGCGATTTCGCCGGCGACGACCAGCACGCCGGGGTCCCGATGGGCCGACCTGAGCGCGGGCGCGAGCGTTTTCGCGGCATCGTCGGGGCGGCCCAGGCGCAGCTGCGAGGCGGCCAGCAAGCGCAGCGCGTACAGATTGCCGGGGGTGGCCTTGACCACTTTATTGAGGTGCGCCTCGGCCGTTTGCAGGTTTCCCAGGGTGTATTCGATCGAGCCGCCCAGCAGCAGCGCAGGCACGAAGCCGGGGGCGGCTTTCAGCACGGTCGCCAGCGTGTCGCGCGCGCGTTCGGTTTTCTTTTCGCTGAAGTCGATCAGTGCCAGGGTATAACGCGCCTGCAGGCTGCCCGGCATGGTTTTCAGGGCGGCGTCGACTTCCTTGCGTGCGTCGGCCGGCTTGTTCTCCGCGAGGGCGATGCCCGCCAGCGCCAGCCGGGCATTGACGTGCCGGGGATCGAGCTTGAGGAGTTCGCGATAAGTCGCGGCGGCTTCGGCGGGTTGCCGGGTCGCGCGCAGCAGGTCGCCCTTCAGCAGCAGGCTGTCGAGGTGCCCGGGGTCGATGCGCAAGGCCTGATCGATTTCCTGCATGGCCTTGGCGGCATCGCGATCGGCCAGCGCCAGTTGCGCCAGCGCCAGGTGCACTTCGGCATGGTCGGGCGCGGCCTGCAGCGCGCGCTGCAGGGTCTTGCGCGCGTTCTCCCTGCGGCCCAGCCCGAGTTCGGCGGTGGCGCGCAAAGCCAGCAGGGGGGCGGCATCCGGATCGCCCTCGGCCGGCGCGGGCAGTTCGTCCAGCACGCGCTGGAATTCGCGTTGGCCCAGCAGGGCGCGGGCGATCATCGGATTGACGGCATTCGACGCATACCCGGCTTCGCGGGCGCGCCGGAACTCCTTCTCGGCGCTGGCCGGATCGAGCTGGTCGAGATAGAGCTTGCCCAGTTCAAAGCGTGCTTCGGCGTTGTTTTCGTCTTCGGCCAGGGCGTTTTTCAGCTGGATCATCGCCGCCTTGTAATCCCCCGCGGCAACCATCGCCCTGGCTTCGCTCAACAGGGCGGTGCTGTTTTCTGCGCCACAGGCAGTCATGAGGCTGGCACCGAGAATCAGGGGCAGCAGCAGTCGGGATGCGGGAACGGAAATGGACATCGAAACCTCCGGTAAATTTTTTTAATTGCAGGTAATTGTGGTGCGGGGCTTATTTCATGCCGATTTTCGCCATCAGGTCATACAGCGTGGGGCGCGTGATGCCGAGCAGTTCGGCGGCCTGGGCGATGCTGCCGTCGCTGTGGGCGAGCGCCCGGCTGACCGCCAGCCGTTCGGCGTTTTCGCGCGCCTGGCGCAGGTTGAAAGGTTGCGGTTCGGCCGGCTCGCTGTCGAACCCGAGGTCGGCGGCGGTGATCTGGTTGCCGTCGGCCATGATGGTGGCGCGCTTGACCAGATTTTCCATTTCGCGCACGTTGCCGGGCCAGGCGTGGGCTTCCAGCGCGGCCAGCGCATCGGCGGTGAAACCGCGCAGGTTGCGCCCCATCTCGCGCGCGTAGCGTTCGAGGAAGGCTTGCGCCAGCAGCACCGCGTCGCCGTGGCGTTCGCGCAGCGGCGGAATCTTGATCGTGATTTCGGACAGCCGGTAATACAGGTCTTCGCGAAAGCCGCCTTCACGGATCATGCCGGCGAGGTCGCGATGGGTGGCGCAGACGACGCGCACGTCGACCGGGATTTCGCCGCGCGCGCCGAGTCGCTCGATCACGCGTTCCTGCAGGAAGCGCAGCAGCTTGGCCTGCAGCGGTATCGGCAGGTCGCCGATTTCGTCGAGAAACAGCGTGCCTTCGCTGGCATACTCGATCTTGCCGATGGTCTGCTTGGCGGCGCCGGTGAAGGCGCCCTTTTCGTAGCCGAACAGTTCGGATTCCAGCAGGGTGTCCGGGATCGCCGCGCAGTTGATGGCGACGAAGCGCTTGCCGGCCCGCGGCGACAGTTCGTGCACGCCGCGCGCCAGCACTTCCTTGCCGGTGCCGGATTCGCCCAGCAGCAGCACGGTGGCGTTGGCGGGAGCGACTTTCTCCACGGTGCGGCAGATTTTCAGCATCGGCTCGCTGCCGGTGATCAGACCCTGCAGGGCGGAACCGCCCTGCCTGGCGATCAGCATGCGGTTTTCGACCTCCAGCGCATGGACGTGCAGCGCGCGCGCGATCATTAGCGCGAGCACGTCGGGGTCGAAGGGTTTCTGGAAAAAGTCGTAGGCGCCGAGATGGATGGCCTTCACCGCATTGCTGCGGTCGAGGTTGCCGGTGACGACGATGACCTTGGTGGAAGGCGCGAGCGACAGAATCTGCTGCAGCGCGGCGAGACCCTCGGTGGCGCCGTCCGCGTCGGGCGGCAGGCCCAGGTCGAGCAACACCACCGGGGGCTCGTGGCGGCGCAACTGGGCGATCGCGCCGTCGCGGTCGGCGGCCATCACCAGTTCGTAGTCGGCGAGGCTCCATTTCAGCTGCTTTTGCAGCCCGGGATCGTCTTCCACCAGCAGGATCTTTTGTTTGGCGTCGCTCATGCGGCGTCTCCTCCAGCAACTGAATTATCATCAAGCGGCAGGTTGAGGCGGAAGCGGGTGCCGCGCCCCGGCGTGCTCTCCACGTCCAGTTGTCCGCCCAGCGCACGGACGGTTTCGCGGCATTCGTAGGCGCCGATGCCCATGCCGGCGCCCTTGGTCGAATCGAACGGCTGAAACAGCCGGGTGCGGATGAAGTCGTCGTCCATGCCGCTGCCGGTGTCGGTGATTTCTACGACCGCCTGCCCGGATTCCTCGAATGCGCGGAGTGTAACGTGACCGGTTGGCGGCGTGGCCTCCAGCGCATTTTGCAGCAAATGGCCGACGGCACGGGTGAGCCGTTCGCGCTCGGCGCGCACGCGCAGGGGAGCAGGCGGCAAATCCACGGCGGGGCGCAGCTTGAACGCCTGCTTGCTGGCGACGGCGTCGGCGAGGATGTCCGCCAGCGCCACCGACTGCGCCTGCGCCTCGTCGCCGCCCCGGCGCAATTGCGCCAGCACCTTGTTCATGCGGGCGACCGCGCTTTCCACGGTGTCCAGCATGTCGGCCTGGAATTCGGGGTTGTGCTTGTGCTTTTCGGCGTTGGACAGCAGCAGGGACAGCTGTGCGACGAGATTCTTCAGGTCGTGGATGACGAAGGTGGTGGTGCGGTTGAACGATTCGAACTGGCGCGCCACGATGAGCTGGTTGGCGGCGCGCATCTGCGCCAGATGCGCCGCGGCCTGGCGCGCCGCGACCTTGAGCAGGTCGCTGACCTCCCAGTTGAACGTGACGTTGCCGAGCGAATGCTTGAGCACGACGAAGCCGAGCAGTTCGTCGTGCAGCATCAGCGGCACCACCAGCCAGGCATCGTCGGCCTGCCGGATCCACGGCGGGGTGTCGAGATCGCCGTACAAATCGCGGCGGGTTTTCATTTCGTCCAGATCCACTACCCATTGCTTGCCGGCAAGCCATTGGATGAAGGCGGAGTCGGCGGCTTCGGTGCCGTCGAGATCGCCCCAGTTCCAGTGACTGGCGCGCGGGTAGCCGGCGTCGCCTTCGCGCATCCACAACGCGCCGCCGGGGCTTTCCACCAGCCGCGCCAGCGCCTCGACCGCGCGTTCGCAGAGGTGCTCGCCGGGCCGGCCCTCGGTGAGGGTGCGAGTGAAGTTGAGCCACTCTTCGCGGTAGTCGTAGCGGTAGCTGAAAAAATGCTTGGACAGAAACACCCGCAGGCGCGCGCGAAGGGTGCCGGAAAACAGCACCAGCACCAGCAGCATGGCGGCCGCGAAGATGAACACGGTCTGCACCACGTCGCCCCATTCGCCGCCGAACAGGCGCAGATAATAGCCGGCGCCGGCCATCAGCAGCAGGTAGATTCCCGCGCCGAGCAGGCTGGCCGTATGGAAGACCATGCTGCGCGACAAGCCGACCGGCGCCGCCCATTCCGGGTTGCGTGCGGCCGAGACCGCGATCAGCGGCGTCACCAGCGCGGCGACGTAACCGCGCGCCGCCCACACCTGGGCGTCGATCGCATTGAACAGCGCGGCGTTGGCGTAGAGATAGAAGTCGTACGCGAACAGCCCGCCCAGTCCCAGGCAGAGGAACTTGATCGCCCAGCGGTCTTCCGGGCGGGTGCTGCGGTACACCTGTTCGACCAGCACCAGCCCGATCACGGTGAGCAGGACCAGTCCCAGGTTGCCCGCCCACTGGGCCAGTACCGGCTGGGCGGGGGCGATGAAAGGGGTTGCGCTGGCGAACAGCAAACCGCCGATCAGGGCGGCGCCGAGAAGACGGATGAAACGCAGCGGCGCCGGCAGGGCGGCGCCGGCCGGCAGGCGGAGATGCAGGATGTAGAACAGCAGCGCCAGCCAGGCGCCGCTGCGTGCGACTTCGGCGGCGAGTTGCAGCCACAGCGGCAATGCGCCCGAGGCGCTGAGAACCGACACGCCTCCCCAGGCGGCGCTGAGCCCGGTGGCGAGCACCAGCAGACGCCCCTGCGGACGTTGCCGCCAGCTGGCGACGATGAGGCCGGACAGCCCCAGATAGGCCAGCATCGCCAGGCCATAACCGACGGCGGCAAGGAGGAGGAGGGTGTCGGGCATGGTCGGCTCCGGGCGAACGCGCTCAGCGCGCGCCCTTTCCCCACAATACCACTTGTGCGGTCTGGAACAGGATCATCAGATCGAGAAACAGGCTGTGATTCTTGACGTAGTACAGATCGTATTGCAGCT
>JAJYXA010000482.1 GCA_021791235.1 Pseudomonadota bacterium | reverse complement strand
GATCGGCCTTGGAATCCGGCAGCACCGAGCGGCGCACGGTGTCGGACCAGTAGTCGTAGTGCGCGATGCGGCGCAGGCTGGCCTCGATCGAGCCGATGATCACCGGCGTGCCGGGATACGCCTCGCGGCAGCGCTGCGCGTAGACCGTGACCGCGCGGTCGGGACGCTTGTTGGGGGCGGCGTCGGGCGTGTAGGCGTCGTCGGAGCGGATCTTGCGGTCCGAGGTGTAGCGGTTGACCATCGAGTCCATGTTGCCCGCGGTGACGCCGAAATACAGCGTCGGCTGGCCCAGCGCGCGGAAGGCGTCGGCCGAGTGCCAGTCGGGCTGGCTGATGATGCCGACCCGGTAGCCCTGCGCTTCCAGCAGCCGCCCAACCAGCGCCATGCCGAAGCTGGGGTGGTCGATGTAGGCGTCGCCGGTGACGAGAATCACGTCGCACGCGTCCCAGCCGAGCGCGGCCATCTCGGCGCGCGACATCGGCAGGAAGGGGGCGGTGCCGAAGCGCGCCGCCCAGTGCTTGCGGTGGGAAAACAGGGCGTGGGTCATGACGTGGCTATCCGCGAAACGCGGCGGATAAGTAAGGACTTAGTTGACGCCCAGCAGTTCCACTTCGAACACCAGCGTGGCGTTCGGCGGAATCACGCCGCCGGCGCCGCGGGCACCATAGCCCAAGTTCGGCGGGATGGTGAGCTTGCGCTTGCCGCCGACCTGCATGCCGGCCACGCCCTGGTCCCAGCCGGGGATGACCTGGCCCATGCCGAGCTTGAATTCGAACGGGTCGTTGCGGTCGACGCTGGAGTCGAATTTCTGGCCATTGGTGAGCCAGCCGGTGTAGTGCACCGACACGTACTGGCCGGCGCTGGCGGTGTCGCCGCTGCCGACGACGAGGTCTTCGATGATGAGTTCGCTCATGGATTCAGTCCTTGTGGGGGAAGTCGGATTCGGGGCGCGTGGCAGGGGAGCCTGCGCGAGGAGGGCTATTTTCTCACGTTTCGGGCGGCGGGCGGCAGACCCGGTTCAGGCCGGTTCAGCTTGCGGAGCGCGTTTGCGCTTCTCTTCAACCAGCAGGGCATGGAGCATCTCGGATGACAAGCCATGCAGCACGAGCCGGTATCCGGCGGACCAGGTCGCAGGAACGACCATGGGATGCTTGTTGTTGACCAGGATCAACGCGTCTGGCTTGTTGAGCACCTTGGCGGCGTATATGCCGATGGTTTCATCCAGTTGCAGGGAGTGCACCGAGCGCCAGAAATCCCGGTCGCTGAGAAAAAGCTGATAGAGCGGCGTGAAAAGATCGATGCAGGTTTGCAGGTCGATTTTGTTGAGCCAGCCGTCATTCTGGGGAGCAATGGGGAAATCGCCGTCATCCGAAATCATCGAAAAATCGAGTTCGGCGGTTGGCTCGATCCCGTGCAGGCCCTGTTGGTCGAGCTTGAGGTTCAGCCTGGAAATGAAGTTGAACAGGTTGAGGTCGTGCTTGATGAACAGGTCGTCGCGCAGATCGGGCAAATCCGTCGGCAGCAGCGGATTCAGCGGGATGTCGGCGCCTTTGATGTTGGCTCGCAAAAACGCCAGGTTTTCCGAGCCGATCCAGAAGTGCCTGAGGATCAGCCAGTTGGCTTCAGGGGTGGCAAAGATGGCCAATGCGCGTGCCAGGAACAGGTGCAATATCCGGGAGGATGCCAACCAGGACGGGGTGACGGTCTTGATCACCTGTATGAGCACGATCACGATGCGTGCAAGCGGACGCACGAAAGGCAGCAGGAATTGCCGGGAAACCGTGCCCGAATCCCTGAGCCACGCTTCCTTCACGCCGGGCGTGAGCGGCGTCGAGTGATCCAGCCAGAGGGTTTGCCAGGGATCGGGGTCGCTGGGGTCGTGCGGGGCGTGCAATGCCGGGCAGGGGCGCGGAAGCCTGACTTTCTTCATGAGGTGCCTTCCTGGGGTTGCAGATACTTCCATTGCTGAAGGTAGAGTGCCGCGACGCTTTGGGCCACTTGAACGATCCGGCCCGGGGCATCGGGCGCGACGTCCGCCGCCAGCTTGACGGCTTCCAGCCAGCGCAGCATGTGGCTTTGATCGTTTTCTCCGTGATAGGCCATGAACTGGAGCAGGGAGGACGACAGGCCGAGCCTGGATTTCAGGCGGGGCAGCAGGGTCGGGACGATGCGCTGCCCCGTACCCTCGATGATGTAGATGCCGCCCAGCAATCCGATCGGATCGAGCCGTGACGCATAGGCATGCATGAATGCGTTGAGTGCCTCTCCCCCCGGATTCATGCGCAGGGCATGAAGCGGCAGCGTTCCGCCTGCGTTGCGATAGTCCTGGTACAGCACCTGCCAATCCAGCTGTTCCTCGCCGGCATGGGTTTGCACCAGATGGGCTAGGCTGCGAAGTGCCGGGCTCATGCTGGAGACCGCGCGCCGCATCCATAAACTTCCTTCACGCACCTGGGGGATCCAGCTTTCCATCCAGGCCAGGTAGGCGCCGTGTTGCACCGTGCCATCCAGAACCGAACGCGCCAGGCCGGTCCGGAATACCTCGGAGCGGTAATCGTGCCAAACCCCCATCAAGTCCTTGAGCATGGCGGCGATGCCGGGAGCGTGTTCCGCGCTTGGGGCGATCGGGGGCGGGGCCAGGGCGTCGAGTTCGATCGCGTGCCGGGTTTGCCCGGCAGCCTGCGCGGCATCGACGACTTCAAGCAAAAAATAGGCGACGGTAAATTGCCCGGACTCGGGGATGAAGCCGAATATCTGGTCGCCCGTTTTGAGGTCGGCTGCATGGGTCCGGTAAAACTCGTCGAGCATGATGAATATCGAGGCGGAACCGGTGTTGCCCCTGCTGGCGAGATTCGAATACCAGCGCTCGTGCGGGATCGACAGGCCTGCCTCATCCATCAGCTTCTGCATCAGGGGCTTGAAGCGTTCGGACGAGTAATGGCACAGGAACCAGGTGATTCGGGCGGGGTCGAGCTGTCCGGCTTGAACCAGCTTCGCGTACTCGTGCAGGCCCAGATCGAACAGGTTAGGCAGCAGCCGGATATCCTGCCGCAGGTCGTAGGCGCCTGCCCGCTCGGCTTCGGCCAGCGTTGGATAATCCAGATAGCCGGGCAACCGATTGCCTGGAGACTGGCCCACCTGCATGCAGGTGGCCAGATCGCCCGAGAACGATTTCTGGTGTATCCATTTGAGCTTCAGCGAGCGACCGGTTGGCGCGGGCCGGTGCGAGAGCGTGACGCCGCCCGCGCCGTCCGAGAGCATCCAGCGCAGGAAATGCGCGTCGAAGTCCACATCCATGCCGCGGTCCCGGAAGCGCGACGCCTTGAACAGCCGGGAGGGGAATTCGCTTGCCACCGCAATCGCGGTCTGCGCCGAGCCGGATTCAACCGCGAGGGCAGCTGCCTTGAGCGCGCCGATTGACGCGGCGCAGATTCCGGATACCGACAGGGTTTCCAGGGGCGGCAAATGCAGTTCGCCCTGAATCAGGTTGGCGAGCCCCGGGGCGGCGCAGTCCCCTCCCGTGGTGGCGGCGGCGAGGTAATCGACCGGCGTGTCCCCTTCGATCAGCGCGCGAACAACCTCGGCTCCCATGGACGTGACCGAATGCAGCGAGTTTCCTGCCGCATCGAGCGCGTAATGCCGGGTCTGGATGCCGTTCTCGGCGAGGATGCGCTGCTTGATTCTGCCCGAGACGCGGTTGATCGAGCCGATGAATTGATCCATCGAGTCATTGTCGACAGGGTCGCCGGGAAGGAACGAAGACGTTCGCGTGATGAAGGTGTGCTCGAAGGGGGTCATGCCGGTTCAGGATTTGTGCGGACGGCTGGTTCCCAGCCATGCATCGAGATGATTGAAGAAGAAGCCGAAGTTGTCGTGGTAGCGCGAATGGTGCGTCTGGTGGTGCCTGATGAAACCGAGCAGCGAGCCCGCTTGCGCATGCGGGAAGATGTCACAGTTTGAATGCGACAGGGTATTGATCAGGATCGACCACAGGGGCAGGAATATCAGGGCGGCTGCTGAGAAGTCGTGGAGCAGCATGGCCGTCGGCAGGACGGCGCCGAGCAGAAGCGCTTCGAGACTGCTCATGCTGTATGCAGTGAAAGGCGTTGCCGCGGCGGATCTATGGTGTGTGAGGTGCGCTTTTTTCAGCTTCCCGTGCAGAAAGCGATGGATCGCATAGAAGTAGAGGTCGTTCCACAAAACCAGCAGCAGCATTTCCAGCAGGATCTGAATTACGCCCGCATCGGTACGTATGCTGATCCATTCCGCTTGATAGGCAATCCAGGCGACGCTCGTTCCCAATCCGAAAAGCAGGATGGAACGCAGTGAGTTCAGGATTTCGGTGCGGATCTGCCCCGTGCCAATTGGCCGAGGCTCGATGGGGCGATTGATGCGCCGGGCGATGAGCCAGACGGTCACGGCGAATGTCAAGTAGATGGCCAGAAAAAAGGCCGTCGACGCGGCCATGATCAGGAGGGGAGTGGGCGATTGCAGCAGGCTGACAAGAACGTGCATGGACTCCTCCTTTGACAAGTCAGCGCCACTCGGCGGGCAGGAAGCCGGTGTCGGGATCGACATTCAGGGGGACTTCCTTGACGCTGCTGGCGTCCGCCGGCGCGTCGCGCAGCACGACCTGCGGGAAGGCCAGCACCACGACGACCATGACGAGCTGGATCAGGAGGAAAGGGATCGCGCCCCAGTAGATGTCGGCCGTGCGGACCGCCTTGGGAGCCACGCTTTTCAGGT
This sequence comes from Pseudomonadota bacterium, assembly GCA_021791235.1. The sequence goes on along the minus strand of JAJYXA010000482.1, from coordinate 2,469 downwards.
AGAACAGGGCGAAACCGAAGGGCGGGTGCATGAAGGCGGTCTGCATGTTGACCGCGAGCATCACGCCGAACCAGATCGGGTCGATGCCGAGCTTGTAGGCGATGGGCCCAACCAGCGGCACCACGATGAAGGCGATCTCGAAGAAGTCGAGGAAAAACGCCAGCACGAACACTATCAGGTTGACCGCGATGAGGAATCCGAACACGCCGCCGGGCAGCCGGGTGAACAGGTGCTCGACCCAGACGTCGCCGTCGAGGCCGCGGAACACCAGGGTGAAGATGGTCGAGCCGATCAGGATGAAGATGACGAAGGTGGTGAGCTTCGTGGTGCTGTCCATTGCCTGCGTCAGCTGCAGGCGGGAGAGCCGCCCGCGCGCCAGCGCCAGCAGCAGGGCACCCGTCGCGCCCATCGCGCCGCCCTCGGTGGGGGTGGCGACGCCGAGGAAGATGGTGCCGAGCACCAGGAAGATCAGCACCAGCGGCGGCACCAGGGTGGTGAGCACGCGCAGCAGCAGGGCCGAGCCGTGCAGGGTGCGCGCGCTGGCCGGCATGGCGGGCGCGGCAGCGGGCTTGAACAGCGTCACGCCCAGCACGTAGAGCAGATACAGCCCGACCAGCGCCAGGCCGGGCAGCAGGGCGCCCTTGTACATGGCGCCGACCGGCGCGCCGAGCTGGTCGGCCAGCACGATCAGCACCAGCGAGGGCGGGATGATCTGCGCCAGCGTGCCCGAGGCGGCGATGACGCCGGCAGCCAGCCGCTTGTCGTAGCCGTAGCGCAGCATCACCGGCATCGAGATCAGGCCCATGGCAATGACCGAGGCGGCGACCACGCCGGTGGTGGCCGCGAGCAGCGCGCCGACCAGGATCACCGCGTAGGCGAGGCCGCCGCGCAAGGACCCGAACAGCTGGCCGATGGTGTCGAGCAGGTCCTCGGCCATGCCGGAGCGTTCGAGGATCAGGCCCATGAAGGCGAAGAAGGGGATCGCCAGCAGCGTGGGGTTGGCGACGATGCCGTAGACGCGTTCGGGCAGCGCCTGCAGCAGCGAGACGTCGAACAGTCCGGCGGCGATGCCGATGCCGGCGAACAGCAGGCCGTTGGCGGCGAGCGCGAACGCCACCGGATAGCCCAGCAGCAGGAACACGACCAGCCCGAGGAACATCAGCGGCGCCATGTTGGCCAGAAGCTCAGCCGCCATCACACCTCTTCTTCCGGCGCTTCGCGCGGGAGCACGAGATGGCCGTTCAACACGCCGAGCCGCTTGATGACCTCGGCCACCCCTTGCAGGGCGAGCAGGGCAAACCCCACGGGCAGCAACAGCTTCACCGGCCAGCGCAGCAGGCCGCCGGCGTCGGGCGAATGCTCCTGCGTGGCCCAGGCCTCATGGAACATCGGCCATGAGAGCCACGTCAGCAGCACGGCCATCGGCAGCAGGAACACGAGGCCGCCGACGAGGTCGATCCAGGCCTGTCCGCGCGGCCTCAGGCGGTTGTAGAGGATGTCGATGCGCACATGGCCGTTGTGCTTCAGCGTATAGCCCGCCGCCAGCAGGAACATCGCGCCGAACAGGTACCACTGGATTTCCAGCCAGGCGTTGGAGCTCTCGCCCAGCGTATAGCGTGCCAGCGCATTGCCCGCCGAAATCAGCGTGGCGGCGAGCACCAGCCAGATGACGAGGCGGCCGATCCGCTCGGTCAGCGCGTCGATCAGGCGGGCCAGGGCGAGCAGGGGCTTCACAACGCGCCGGTTTTCTTGAGGAATTCGTCCAGCCGTTCGGCGATCTGGTGGTAGCCGGCGGCGTTGGCGTGGATGGGGTCGGACTTGAGGCGGGCGTCCTTCAGCACGTCGTTGAAGGCGTCCTGTTCCAGCGGCAGCTTCATGTCCTTGGCGACGCGGGCGTAGAAATCCGGCGCGCCGCCGAACAGCTTCGGCTCAGGCACGGCGATCAGCACGACCTCGGCGCCGCTGGCGCGGATGGTCTGCACCAGCAGACGCAGGTTGTTCTCGGTGGTGGCGGTAGGCTGCTGGTGCAGCATGTCGTTGCCGCCCAGGCACAGCAGCACCAGGCGCGGCTTGTACTCGGCCAGCACGGCGGGCAGGCGCTGCAGCCCGGTGGTCGTGGTGTCGCCGGGCACCCCGGCGTTGATCACGGTATGCCCGCTGAGCGTGGCCAGCACGGCGGGGTAGGCTGTCTCTTCGCTCGCGCCGGTGCCGTGGGTAAGGCTGTCGCCGAAGGCGAGGATGACGTCGTGCGGGCTGAGCTTGGGCAGCGTCGGTGCGCGGTCGCACGCGACGAGAAAGAGAACGGCAACGAGCGCAAATAAATAGCGTTGCGCTCTTTGCATGTCAGTTGCCCGCCACCGTCATGTGGTCGATCAGGATGGAGCCGACCTGCTTGGAGCTGCGCCGCTCGATATCCTTGCCGATGGCGACGATGCCCTTGAACATCTCGGCCAGGTTGCCGGCGATGGT
>JAJYXA010000401.1 GCA_021791235.1 Pseudomonadota bacterium | reverse complement strand
CACGTCCAACTCCGCCGCCGCCGTGCTGCGCGGCGGGCGTCCCGTCATCATCCCCAGCGCCGAAGGCGTGAGCCTGGGCGGCAAGGCCTTCCCTAGCTACGTGGCGGTGGCCGCCGACGGCCAGATGCTGATCGGCGAGCCCGCCCGGCGCCAGGCGGCCGCCAACCCGGAGCGCACGGCCACCGCCTTCAAGCGCAGGATGGGGCAGCGCGAATCCACCCGGCTCCGCGACAAGTCGTTCACCCCCGAACAGCTTTCCGCCTTCCTGCTGCAGAAAATCAAGCGCGATGCCGAGGCTTTTCTCGGCGAGGCGGTCACGCAGGCGGTGGTCACCGTCCCCGCCTATTTCGACGACAACCAGCGCAGCGCCACCAAGGATGCCTGCAGGATCGCCGGCCTGGAGGTGGCGCGCCTGGTCAACGAGCCCACCGCGGCGGCGCTTGCCTACGGGCTCGACCGTCTGGGCCAGGAACTGAGGATCGCGGTGATCGACTTCGGCGGCGGCACGCTGGACGTCACCATCATGGAGTTCGGGAAGGGGGTGTTCGAGGTCAAGGCCACCTCGGGCGACACCCGGCTCGGCGGTACCGACATGGACGGGCGGCTGATCGAGGCCCTGGCCGAGCGCTTTCAATTGGCGACAGGCGTGGACCTGCGCGGCGACGCCAAGGCCATGGCCCGCCTCAAGGAAGCCGCGGAAATGGCCAAGATCGAGCTGTCCGCCGGCACCAGCGCGCACATCAGCCTGCCTTACATCGCGTCGGTCGGCGGCGAGCCCAAGCACCTGGAGATGGACCTTTCCCGCACCGACCTCGAGCGCATCGTGCGGCCGGTGATCGAGCGTTGCCGCGGCCCGGTCGAACAGGCCCTGCGCGATGCGGGGATACAGGCCAGGGACGTCGACCGCATTATCTTCGTTGGCGGCCCCACGCGCATGCCCGCGGTGCGCGCCTTCTTCGAGGAGATGATGGGGCGCAAGGCCGAGATGGGCGTCGACCCGATGGAATGCGTGGCCGGCGGCGCGGCGATCCAGGCCGGCGTGCTGGCCGGCGAGGCGGGCCTGGGCGAGATCGTGCTGGTGGACGTGACGCCCCTGACTTTGGGCGTGGAAACCCTGGGCGGGGTGGCGACGCCGCTGATCGCCCGCAACACCCCGGTGCCGGTGAAGAAGACCGAGACCTTCACCACCGCCGCCGACATGCAGACCTCGGTCACCATCCACGTCTTCCAGGGCGAGCGGCCGATGTCGGCGGACAACGTGAGTCTGGGCGAATTCAACCTCGACGGCCTACCGCCCGCGCCGCGGGGCGTGCCCAAGATCGAGGTCACCTTCGACATCGACGCCTCCGGCATCCTCGACGTCACCGCGAAGGACACCGCCACCGGCAAGTCGCAAAGCATCCGCATCACCGGTTCCACCCGGCTCAACGAGGCGGACAAGGCGCGCATGATCCGGGAGGCCGAGCAGTATGCCGAGGCCGACAGGAAGCGGCGCGAGGACGTGGAGAAGCTCAACGAGGCCGACGCCGCCTGCTACCAGGCCGAGAAGATGCTGGCCGACTTCGCCGACAAGCTCACCGACGAACTGAAGGGCAGGATCCAGACCGCGATGCGGGAAACCAAGGAGGCATTTTCCCGCAAGGACGCCTTTGCCGCATCCGAAAAGGCCGAAGCCCTGAAGAAGCTGCTCAAGGAAGCGGGCGCGGTGATCTATTCCCAGACCCCGGGCGCCGGGCCCTACGCCGAGACCCCATTTCCCGGCGGCAAACCGCCCCCCTACGAATCCACCGGCGAGGCCCGACCCTCCGGCTCCGGCCAGCGCAGCAAGGTGGTGGACGCGGAGTACAAGGAGCGTGAGGAGTGAGGCGTGATGAGCGGCACTGGCCGGCGGTGTTTTTTCCCTGACCCCTGACTCCTGACCCCTCACGCCTAACGCCTAACGCCTCACCCATGACCCAGCGCGACTACTACGAGGTGCTCGGCGTCCCGCGCGACGCCGATGCCAGGGCGATCAAGGATGCCTTCCGCAGCCTCGCCCTGAAGTACCACCCGGACCGCAACAAGGCGCCGGGGGCCGAGGAACGCTTCAAGGAAATCGCCGCCGCCTACGCGGTGCTGTCCGACCCCAAGAAGCGCGCGGAATACGACGCCGGCGGCCATGCCGGGGTGGCGGGCTACAGCGCCGAGGACCTGTTCGGCGGCATCGACTTCGAGGACCTGTTCCGCGGCTTCGGCCTCGGCTTCGACTTCGGCGGCCCGTTCTCGCCGTTCGCCCGGCGGCCCCACGGCCCGCCGCGGGGCGAGAACATCGAGGTGGATCTCCGCATCCCGCTGGAAAAGGTGGCCAGCGGCGGCGAGGAAACGGTGCGCTACGGGCGCTATGCGCCCTGCGTGCAATGTCACGGCCACGGCACCGCGGACGGCAAGCCGCCCCGCGACTGCGACGCCTGCAAGGGCAGCGGCCAGCGGGTGACGAGCCGACGGGAGGGCAAGGTGTCGGTCCGGCAGATCAGCACCTGCCCGGTGTGCCACGGGCGCGGCAAGCGGGTCGATGCGCCATGTCCGGAATGCCACGGGCGGGGCGAAGTCGAGAGGATCGAAAGCCTCGCCGTCACCATCCCGGCCGGCGTGGAGGACGGCACGGCACTCCGGATCGCCGGGCGCGGCATGGCCAGTCCCGCGCCCGGCGGCGTGGCCGGCGACCTCTTCGTGGTGGTCCGCAGCCGTCCGGACCCGCGCTTCCAGCGCGACGGCGCCGACCTGTGGCGGCAGGAAACGCTCCCCCTTACCGATGCCGTGCTGGGAACTACACTGGAAGTGCCGATTCTCGAAGGCGGGAAGGCAGAGGTCAATGTCCCCGCCGGAACCCAGCCGGATACGGTGCTGCGTTTGCGAAACAAGGGCTTGCCCCGCTTCGGCGGGAAGGGGAAGGGAGATCTCTACCTGCAGGTGAAGATCCATATCCCGGACAAGCTCGGCCGCGAGGAGCGTGAGCTCTACGAGCGCCTGCGGGCACTGGGCGGCAGGGCCAAACGGCATTTCTGGGAGTAGTTCCGGCCTCGGCGCGCTCCGGCGCGCCGCATTCACACCAGCGACGGAGGAAAACCGAATGAAGACCCCCTTGCAGATCACGTTCCGTGGCATCGAACATTCCGAAGCGCTCGAGGCGCACATCCGCGAGAAGACGGACAAGCTGGAGACTTTTTTCGAGCCCATCATGTCCTGCCGGGTGGTGGTGGAGTTGCCGCACCAGCACAAGCATCAGGGCAGGTTCTTCAACGTGCGCATCGACATCGGCGTGCCGGGAAGCGAGCTCGTGGTGAACCGCGACAGGCACGAGGACGTGTACGTCGCCCTGCGCGATGCCTTCGATGCGGCCAAGCGCCAGATCGAGGACTACGGCCGGCGTCTTCGCCGCGAGATTAAAACCCACCCGCAGGAATTTACCGGCCTGGTGGCGCGCCTCGTTCCCGAGGAAGGTTATGGTTTCATCCGGCGCGCCGACGGCAACGAGTTGTATTTCAATTTCGGCAATCTGGTGAATATCACTTTCGATCAGCTCAAGGAGGGCGATGAGGTGAAGTTCATCGAGGAGATGGCCGCCGAGGGTCCCCAGGCCAAGCGCGTGAGCGTCGGCCGTCACCACCTGCCGCTGTAGCTCAGGATACGGAAGCGCGCCGGCGTGAGGCCAGGCGGCGCAAACGCAGCCCCTCGCGCACCAGCGCCGATTCGAAGTCGGCGAAGCCGCTTGCCGGTTGTCCGTCGGCCGCCCATATTTGGCGCAGCCGGAGGAGCGCGTGGTCGGCGTCATCGGCAGCAGGCCGCAGATAGCCCAGCGCGGCCGCCGCAGCCAGGGCCGGCGGCGACAGCGGGGGCTCGGCCCAGGCCCAGATGCCGCGCAGTTCGCGCAGAAAGATGCCGACGGTGGTGTCGCCGATCCCCTTGCCCAGGGCCTTGAGCCGGCTTTCCAGGTCGCGCGCGCCGGCGGCGGCGTCGTGCAGGGCATCGAGGCTGCCGCCGTAATCGCACAACAGGGCGTTGCATACGGCGAGCAGCTTGGTGGCGGTCTTGTAGTCGTAGCGCACATAGCCGCCGGCATCGAGGATGTCCACCAGCCCGTCCCAGCCGGTTGCCACGATCCGATCGGGGGTGAGCACGCCGCGCGCGGCGAACTCGCGCCAACTGCGGGTGGCGAGCGATTCCGGAATGCGCGCGCCGTAGAGCAGGGCGGCGAGAAACCACTTGAAGCGTTCGCCCGCATCCGGCGCGGCGAGATCGATGCCGAGTGCGCTTGCGTAACGACCGCCGCGGCTTTTCACCAGTTCGGCGGGCGCGATTTTTCCGGTCATGCCGGGGCCTCGTGGAGCAGCCGGTCGGCATAGTCATCGATGAAATCGCCGGTGTCGTAGAGGATGGGCTTGCCGCGGTGGATCTCGATGCCCTGGCAGAGATGCGCACTGTGACCGTAATACACGTCCGCCCCGAGTTCGATCACGCGCCGGGCGAATCGCCGGAAATCCGGCGAAGGGCGCTCGACGAATTGGCGCCCCAGTGGTTGGAGAACACCACCCGGTCGGCGCCCTGTTCCCGCGCCCGGGCGATTGCGTCCGCCACGCGGGCCAGCGTGTCAGCTTGCAGCGAGACTTCCAGATAGTGGGTGCCGGGGTGCCGGGCGTCGGCGGCGAAGGCCGGCTCGTTGTCGGTGAAGGCGAGCAGCGCCACGCGGCAGGGCGAGGCGCCGGGCACGTCGAGCAGGGCGGGTGCGACGGCCTCCTCGAGATCGAGGCCGGCGCCGGCGTGGCGGATGCCGGCTGCCGTCAAAGTACGCAAGGTGTCGTGCATCCGTGTTCCTCGAAGTCCAGGATGTGATTGTTGGCGAGCGAGCAGGCGTCGATGCGCGCCGCCTGCAGGAAGCGCACGGCGTCGGGATCGGCGCGAAAGTGGAACATCTTCCAGGTGCGCGTCCACGGCTGGGTATGCGCGGTCAGCGCGCATTCCAGATTGGCGATGCGCAGGTCGGCCTGCAGCAGGTGCGGCAGCACGTCGCCCCACATGTCCTGCGGTCGCATGCTTTTGAGCGCCGCGTCAACGCCGCGGCCGAGCATGACGTCGCCGATCAGGGCCAGGGTCAGCATGGTTTTACATCGTGCGCCTGAGCAAACGCCGCAGCGTCGCCAGCGGGCGGGTGTTGAGCACGTCGTCCTTTTCCAGCCAGCCGCGCCGGGCCTGACCGACGCCGTACTTGAGATTGGAAAAGTCGAAGCTGCTGTGCGCGTCCGAATTGATGCTGACCAGCACGCCTTCCTCCTTCGCCGTCTGGCACTGGCTATCCAGCAGATCCAGGCGCTCCGGGTGGGCGTTGAGTTCGAGAAAGCAGCCGCGTTCCTTCGCATGGCGGATGATGCGCAGCATGTCGACATCGTAGGGTTCGCGCCGATCGATCAGGCGCCCGCTGGGATGGGCGAGCATCGTGAAGTGGGGATGGTCCATCGCGCGCAGGATGCGTCCGGTCTGCTTGGCGCGGGACAGATGAAACTGGCTGTGCACCGCGCCCACCACCAGATCCAGCCGGCCCAGCGCGTCGTCCGGCAGATCGAGGCTGCCGTCTTCCAGGATGTCGACCTCGATGCCCTTGAGCAGCGTGATGCCTTCGAGTTCCATGTTGAGGCGGTCGATCTCCTCGCACTGGCGGGCCAGCCGCAGCGGGTCGAGGCCGTGCGCCACGGTGAGGTGGCGCGAGTGCTCGGTGATGGCGAGATATTCCAGACCCAGCGCCTTCGCGGCCAGCGCCATGTCGCGCAGGCTGTCGTGGCCGTCGGTGGCGCGGGTGTGGGCGTGCAGGTCGCCGCGCAGATCGGCAAACACCACTAAATTGGGCAGACGGTTGGCGCGCGCCGCCTCGATCTCGCCGCGGTCCTCGCGCAGTTCCGGCGGGATGTACGGCAGACCGACGCTTTGATAAACGGAGGCTTCGTCCTCGCCGGCGATGCGCTCGGTGCCGCGGAACACGCCGTATTCGTTGACCTTGAGGCCGAGCTTCTGGGCGATGCGGCGGATCGCGATATTGTGGGCCTTGGAACCGGTGAAGTAGTGCAGCGCCGCGCCGTAGGATTGCTGCGCCATCACCCGCAGGTCCACCTGCAGGCCGCTTTTCAGGACGACGCTGGCACGTGTACTGCCGGCCGACAGGATTTCGGCCACCTCGTCGTAGGCGGTGAAGCGCCGCATCACCGGGCTGTTTGCCGTTGCGGTGACCAGGATGTCGAGATCGCCCACCGTCTCGCGCATGCGGCGGAAGCTGCCGGCCACCGTCACCTGCTCGACACCTGGAACGGCGCGCAGAAAAGCGGTAAGCGACTCGGCATACTGCGCCGCCACCGCCAGCTTGAAGCGGCGCGTCTGGCTGGCATGCGCTTCCACCGCCTGCAGGATGTTGAGCTCGGTCTTTTCGCCGAAACCGGGCAGGGCGCGGATGCGGCCGTCGCGCGCGGCCCGGTAAAGTTGCTCGACGGTCTGCACCTCCAGGTCGTGGTACAGCGCCTTGACCCGTTTCGGCCCCAGGCCGGGAATCTGCAGCAACTCGGTGACGGCGGGCGGCAACTCGCGCCGCAGGCGCTCGAGCAGGCTGCAATGTCCGGTATCGACGATTTCCCGGATTTTGGCGGCGAGGTCGTCGCCGATGCCCGGCAGCCGCGTCAGGTCCCCGCCTTGTTCCAGCAGCGCCTGCGCCTCCTGCGGCAGTTCGCCCAACGTGCGCGCGGCATTGCGGTAGGCGCGGATGCGAAAGGGGTTGGCGCCCTGGATTTCCAGCCGGTCGGCGATTTCCTCGAAGACGGTTGCAATGTCGGCGTTGTGGACGGGCATGGTGTCAGGCGACTGCGCGCGCTTCCTCAATTAATCAAGAATAGGGGGTGTACGGCAGGCCGCAATGGCCGGGATGCCATTCGATGCGGGCAAGCGACGGCGTTTTCGCTGGATATCGGTAAGCACGGGCAAGGACTCGGGCGGCGCTGGTTGGCTGGCCGGCAAAGCTTTCCGGTTTCCCTTGATTACTTCGCATAATGTATATTAGCGGTTTCTGATATAGCACTCTTTGGAGTAACGCGCTAACTCAAGCCTGCTGCGGGTTCCGCAGCATTCAGACTGGTTGTGTCCATGTCCCTCGTTAAACCTGGGGAGGGATATGATCAAGTTCACTGTACTGAGTACGAAGGGCGGGGT
>JAJYXA010000093.1 GCA_021791235.1 Pseudomonadota bacterium | reverse complement strand
ACCGTCGGACCCAGCATGGGGGCGGAAAACATCCGCAAGGGCTTCCACTCCAACCTGTGGGGCTTCCTCGCGGTCTCGCTGTTCATGGCGATTTACTACCGCGTGTTCGGACTGTTCTCGGCGATTGCGCTCGCCATCAACGGCTTCTTCCTGATCGCGCTGCTGTCGATGCTGCAGGCCACGCTCACCCTCCCCGGCATGGCGGCCATCGCGCTCACCCTCGGCATGGCGATCGACGCCAACGTGCTGATCAACGAACGGATCCGCGAAGAACTGCGCAACGGCGCCACGCCGCAGGCGGCGATCCACGCCGGCTACGAGCGCGCCTGGGCCACCATTCTCGACTCCAACCTCACCACGCTGATCGCCGGCATCGCCCTGTTCTGGCTGGGCTCCGGCCCGGTGCGCGGCTTTGCGGTGGTGCTGTGTCTGGGCATCCTCACCTCCATGTTCAGCGCCGTCACCGTGTCGCGCGCCATGGTCAACCTCACCTATGGCCGCCAGTCACGGTTGGCCAAGGTTTCGATCTAAGGGTCCGGTCATGCTGGAATTTTTCCCGTTCAAGAAGAACATCCCCTTCATGAGTTGGGGGAAGGTGACGACGGCGATTTCGCTGCTGACCTTCCTCTTTGCGATCTGGGCGCTGTGGGACAAGGGCCTGAACCTGGGCGTCGATTTCACCGGCGGTACGGTGATGGAAGTGCACACCAGCCAGCCCGCCGATCTGCAGTCCATGCGGACGGTACTGGAAAAATCCGGCCTGACGGAAGTATCGGTGCAGAACTTCGGCACCAGCCAGGATGTCCTGATCCGCCTGCCCAACAAGGGCGAGGCCAACGCCGCAGAAACCAGCAACCGCGTGATGACCGCGCTGACCGCCACCAATCCCGGCCTCGAGCTGAAGCGCGTCGACTTCGTCGGACCGCAGGTGGGCAAGGAACTCTACGACAACGGCGCGCTGGCGCTGCTGGTGGTCGCCTTCGGCATCATGGCCTACCTGGCGATCCGTTTCGAATGGCGCTTCGCGCTGGCGGGGATGCTCGCCAACATGCACGACATCGTCATCATCCTCGGCGTGTTCGCGTTCTTCCAGTGGGAGTTCACCCTCACCGTGCTGGCCGGCGTGCTGGCGATCCTGGGCTACTCGGTCAACGAGTCGGTGGTGGTGTTCGACCGGATCCGCGAAAACATCCGCAAGATGCGCGGCGCGACCATCCCCGACATCATCGACGACGCCATCACCCGCACCATGAGCCGCACCATCATCACCCACGGCTCGACGCAGATCATGGTGCTGTCGATGCTGTTCTTCGGCGGCGAGGCACTGCACAACTTCGCGCTCGCGCTCACCATCGGCATCATGTTCGGCATCTACTCGTCGGTGCTGGTCGCCTCGCCGCTGCTGCTGATGTTCGGCGTCAAGCGCGAGCACTTCATCAAGCCGGTGGAGAAGAAGGAAGAAGCCGTCGTGTGAGACGGTGAGCAGTAAGCAGTGAGCGGCCAATCCGCTCCGTCCCACTGCTTCCCGCTCGCCGCTTACTGCTCACCGCTCACCGCTTACTACTCACCGCTCACCCCCCATGCTCGATAATTTCATCACCTGGATACTCACCACCGTCCACAGCTGGGGCTACACCGGCATCTTCATCCTGATGGCGCTGGAATCCACCGTATTGCCGATTCCGAGCGAACTGGTGCTGATTCCTGCAGGCTATCTCGCGCACCAGGGGCACATGAATTTCGGCCTGATCGTGCTGACGTCCACTGTCGGCTGCCTGGTCGGCGCCTCGCTCAACTATGCGGTGGCGCTATGGGTAGGGCGTCCCTTTCTCGAGCGCTGGGGGCGCTACTTCTTCGTTCGCCCCGCACTGCTGCACAAAACCGACGCGTTTTTCGCCAGGCATGGCGCGGTCTCCACCTTCACCGGCCGCCTCATCCCCGGCATCCGCCACCTGATTTCCATCCCCGCCGGACTCGCCCGCATGAACCCCGGCTCCTTCGCGCTCTACACCTGCCTCGGCGCGGGGCTGTGGTCACTCGTGCTGACCCTGTTCGGTTATTTTCTGGGCGGCAACGAAGCGCTCATCCGGGAATACCAGCACTTCATCACCGCCGGCGTCATCCTCTTCGTCGCGCTGATCATCGGCGGTTACGTGTGGTGGCAGAAACGACGCTGAGATTCGCTTGAATTTAAGCGGTCAGTAGAAGACGCCCATTGCTACCGCGTCGATGCCGACGGGTGTCTGGAGTATGGCACTTGCCGTATCATCTGCGGCGAGTTCCACAATGCCAACCTGGATGATCCCCGGCGGTTTCGGCATTCCCTACAAGTTCGGACAAGGCGTTGCGGTCAGAAAAAAATGAGCCAGCCCCACCAGGAAAACAGAAAAACCAGCGCCCTCGCCCTCGGTGCGCTCGGCGTCGTCTTCGGCGACATCGGCACCAGCCCCCTCTACACCATGAAGGAGGTCTTCAGCGGACATCACCTGGCGCTTAGCCAGGACAATGTCCTGGGCATTCTTTCCCTGATCTTCTGGGAACTGATACTGGTCGTTTCCGTGAAGTACGTCGGCATCATGATGCGGGCCGACAACAAGGGGGAGGGCGGAATCCTTGCCTTGCTCGCCCTCGTGCAGGGGCAGGCCCCGCTGGCATCGCGCAGCCGCTGGTTCCTGATGTCGCTGGGCTTCCTGGGCGCCTCGTTTTTCTTTGGTGACAGCCTGATCACCCCGGCCATTTCCGTGCTCTCCGCGATCGAGGGTCTGGAGATGGGGACGCCCGTGTTGCATCCCTTCATCGTGCCGCTTGCGCTGGGCATCCTCATCGGGCTGTTCGTCATTCAGCGCCAGGGAACCGACACCATAGGCAAGCTGTTCGGCCCGGTCATGCTGCTCTGGTTCGGGGTGCTGGGCCTGCTCGGCGCGCTTAGCATCCTCCAGCATCCCCAGGTGCTCGCCGCTCTCCTGCCCATCCATGCCGTGCATTTCTTTGCCGCACACGGTGCGGCGAGTTTCCTCATCCTTGGCGCGGTCGTCCTGGCGATTACCGGTGCGGAAGCCTTGTATGCGGATATGGGGCATTTTGGCCGCCGCCCCATCCAGCTGGTCTGGTTCGCCTATGTCCTGCCGGCGCTGCTGCTCAACTACTTCGGTCAGGGCGCGCTGCTACTCGCCAACCCGGAGGCGCTCCGCAACCCGTTTTATCTGCTCGCGCCGGAATGGGCGCTCTACCCCATGATCGGCCTGGCCACTGCGGCGACCGTGATCGCCTCCCAGGCCGTCATCTCGGGCGCGTTCTCGGTGACCCGCCAGGTCATCCAGATGGGCTATGCGCCGCGCCTGATCATTCGTCACACCTCCGCGACCGAAGTGGGCCAGATCTATATCCCCTTTGTGAACTGGGCCCTGGCGGTCGGCATCGCCGTGCTGGTTTTGGGCTTCCGGAGTTCGGGCAACCTGGCGGCCGCCTACGGCATCGCCGTCACCGGCACCTTCGCCATCAGCACCATCCTGATGTTCATGGTCATGCGTGTGCGCTGGGATCTCGGTCTCGGTGTAACCCTGGCCGGCCTGATGGTCTTTCTCACCATCGACCTCGCCTTTTTCGGCGCCAATGCAGTCAAGATACCGGACGGTGGCTGGTTCCCTCTGGCAGCCGCCCTGCTGGTTTTTACCCTGCTGGTGACCTGGAAGAGCGGCCGTGAGATCGTGCTGGAGCGCTTGCGGGAAACTGCGCAGCCACTTGCCCCGTTCGTGGAAATGCTTCTGGCGCATCCACCGGTTCGTGTGCCGGGAACCGCCGTATTCATGACCGCCGATGCGAACGGGGCGCCCTCAGCCCTGCTGCACAACCTCAAGCACAACAAGGTGCTGCACGAACGTGTGGTGATCCTGAACGTGCGCTATGCCGAAGTGCCGTATGTCCCTGCCAACAGACGGCTGGAGATGTCACAGCTGGCCGAGGGCTTCTACCACGTCGTCATCCGCTACGGGTTCATGGACGACATCGACATTCCCAAGGCCTTGTCGGAATGTCCCTGCGGCATGCAGTTTGAGCTGATGGATACCACGTTCTTCTTCAGCCGGGAAAACCTGATCCCCACCCGTGGCGAGGGAATGATGCTCTGGCGCGAGCATCTTTTCGCCACCATGGCACGCAACGCCGCGAGCCCCATGACCTTTTTCCAGATCCCCGCCAACCGGGTGGTCGAACTCGGGGCCCAGCTCGAGATCTGAGCCATCCCGTTTCAGGTCATGCAGGGCGCATCCGTCGCCGCCGGTATGGGCGATCAGGTGCCCTTGCTCGCCAGACTGTTTTCGGTGAAGTAGCTGATCCGTGTGCGCGGATCGAGATACGCACGCATAGCCATGTCCAGTTCGGCAGGGCGCAGGGTTCTGGCGACGGCGAGCTCGGACGACTCGCGCATATCCAGCCACAAGGCCTCCTCCTTGGGCACGTCCGGGTCGTAGATCAACAGCGAAGGATGCAGCAGCTTGCCCGGGTTGACGCTCATGACCAACCCGATCTGCCCATTGTTCAACTGCACAACGCTTCCAGGCGGGTATATCCCCATGCAGCGGACGAACAGCTGCAGCAACACGGGATCGTATTTCCCCGGCTCTTTCTTGAACATGTAGGCAATGGCCTCGGCGGGTGTCATCGATTCCGCCGGGTTGGCGCGATTGCAATAGGTATCGAAGGCATTGGTGATGGAGGCGATGCGGGCGAGCTGCCCGATCTGTTCGCCTGCGAGCTTTCCCGGATAGCCGCTCCCGTCGAGCAGCTCATGGTGCTTGGCGATGACTTCCAGGGCAGCGGGCGGGATTCCCGGCAGGCGCTGCGCCATGTCGAGACCATATGCCACATGTTGCTGGTAGAAGCTCAGCTCGGCCTTCGTCCAGGGAGACTTGTTCAGCAGGATCTGGCTGGGAATCTTTTCGCGGCCGATGTCGTGCAGCAGCGTACCGAGACCCAGCGCGCGCATCGCGTCGGCATCCAGCTGCGCGTCCTTTCCCAGAATCAACGCCAGCATCGTGACATTGAGGGCATGGTAGTACGCATTCTCGTCACCCGCCTTGGCATTTACCAGATGCAGGACGATGTCCTTGTCCGCCAGCATCGCGTCCACCATGTCCGACACCAGCGACTGCGCCTGCTGCATCGATTCGTCGGGACGGGAAAAAAGGTTGCGCAACACGGATTTGACGGTGGAGGCACCTGCGGCGAATTGCCGCTCGCAACGCCCCAGCGCCTCCCGCTGGCGCGAGAGTTTTTCCCGTCTTTCGTTCTTTTCCGCCCACATCGCCTCGATTTCAGGGTCGGGCGGCGCAGGTGGAGGCGCAGGCGTGTTTTCCCTGGGCGGCGGCAAGGGAGGCAGATCGCTCTTGCTGCTGTCGTAGAGCACATGCGAAATCCCGAGGGAGCGCAGTTGCTGCAACTGCTTCTCGCTGCGAATCTTGAAGCTGCTGAACAGGAAGGGATGATCCATCCAGGATTCGATCCGGATATGCAATCCCACTCGTATCTGGTCAATGCTGATGCGTTGTTCCTGGTCGCTCATCGGTCACACAGTCCTGCAGCCGGTTCGATCTTCACTATCAGCCTGCCGCCGCTTCCACCATCAGCCGCTTCATCTCCGCCACGGCATCCTTCCAGCCGACGAACAGCGCCTGTGCCACGATCGCATGGCCGATGTTGAGTTCGTGGATACCCGGCAGCGCTGCGATCGGCTGGACGTTGTGATAGGTCAGGCCATGGCCTGCGTTGACCGTGAGGCCGAGGCTGCGGCCGTAAGCGACGGCCATGCGGATACGCTCGAATTCGGCGATGCGCGCTTCGTCGGTCGCGGCGTCGGCGTAATGGCCGGTGTGGATTTCGACCACCGGCGCGCCGGCCGCATGCGCGGCGTCGAGCTGCGCGAAGTCGGCGTCGATGAACAGCGAGACGCGGATGCCGGCGTCGGCCAGCCGCGTGCAGGCATCCTTCAACCTGGACAACTGGCCGGCGACATCGAGCCCGCCTTCGGTGGTGAGCTCCTCGCGCTTTTCCGGAACCAGGCAGACGTCCTGCGGCCGCGTGGCGATGGCAATGGCGAGCATTTCCCCGGTCACCGCCATTTCCAGATTCATCTTGGTTTTCAGCACCTGGCGCAAGATCGCCACGTCCGCATCCTGGATGTGGCGGCGGTCTTCGCGCAGGTGCAGGGTGATCGAATCGGCGCCGGCGGTTTCTGCAGCGAGTGCCGCTTCGACTAGGCTGGGATAGCGGGTCCTGCGTGCCTGGCGCAGGGTGGCGATATGGTCGATGTTGACGCCGAGGAAGATGCTCATTGTGTCAGTTCGGTGAGTTCGCGTAACAGCTGGCGAGTATAAAGCGGCTTTGCGCCCAGCGTATGGTTGATCAGGGTGCGCATCAGCGCCTTGGCCTCGACCAGCGTCGCCGGCCGCTCGAAGCGGTCGGTGGCCAGGTCGATCAGGGTCTGGCCGGACACCGGGCAGCCCGGCTGGCCACTCGCCTGCAGGGCGCCGCGTTCAGGTTGAAACACATAACCCATCTGTGACTGGACCGGCGCACCGCTGTCTGCCTCGACGTCGAAGGTGGCACCATAGCCGATTTCGGAGAGCAGGTTTTTCTCGAAGCGCCGCAATATCCGCTCAAAGTAAGTGGCGCGTTCGTAATCGGAGCTGCCGGCCTCGCCGGCCAGTTGCTCGAGGGTTGCGAAGTAGCAGTCGTACAGCGTCTCGTGCGCATCGCCACGCGCCAGCAGGCGCAGCAGTAGCTCGTTGAGATAAAAGCCACACATCAGCGCGCGCCCCTGCGGCGCCAGCAGACCGCCCTGCCACTCGGCGGCATGCAGGGTTTTCAGCTCGGCCTTGCCGAACCACGAGAGCAGCAGCGGGCTGAACGGCTGCATCAGCCCGCGCAGGGCGGAGGCCGGGCGCCGGGCACCGCGCGCGATCAACGCCACGCGCCCGTGGCTGCGGGTGAACACCTCCGCCACCACGCTGGTTTCCTTGAAGGGATAGGTGTGGAGGATGAAGCCGGGTTCGTTGTTGATGCGGGCGTCGGCGGACATGCTTTATTTATCCACGAAGGACACGAAGAAACACAAAGGAAAAACCATCATTCGCGTATATTTCGCTGAGCGTTTTTTTCGATCTGCTTCGCGTTCCTTCGTGCCCTTCGTGGAAGCGATTAATCCAGGCCGAGCGATTTCAGCATCCGCACGTCGTCGGCCCAGCCGCCCTTGACCTTGACCCAGACCTCCAGA
>JAJYXA010000059.1 GCA_021791235.1 Pseudomonadota bacterium | reverse complement strand
ACCAGGGCGATTTCAGTCCAAGAAGATGTTCGTACAGCGTGGTGTCTTTCATGATGGCAGTAGCGATTTTAAGAAACAGAATTCTCAGGCATCGTGGGAAAATTCACAGTGGAATTGAGGAAGAACCATATTCCGAAGGCTGATGACCCAAGAAGTGATTGGGTGGCGAGCGTGGCCTACCCGGCCTTTGTAGCAGTCCGACAAATGGACATCGGGTTATCAGATATTGGGCGTTTTGCCTCGATCGGTACGGGTGCGGGTATCGACGCCCTCGCGGCCATCGAAGTTTTCGGTTGCCGAGAAGTCGTGGTTACCGACATGCATGAGGATGTCGTTAACATGGCAGCGCGAAACATAGCAAATAACATCGCCGAATACGCGCCCGTAGTCACCATCCGTGCTTTAACCGGCGACCTCTTGGCCCCCCTCCCACAAGCGCCCAATCACTTCGACCTGATCTACGAAAACCTGCCAAATATCCCGTTCCATCAAGACGGTAATCTCCAGCACGATCAAACCAGTTCATCCTACATTGGAACTCGTCGGGAGGACGTACCGGAGTTCATACACACGAACCTCCTGACTTTGCACTACTTGGCAGTTTTGCAAGCCAAGGACCGCCTGGCAAAGAACGGGGCGATACTGTCCTCCATCGGGGCACGCATCCCGCTTAATGTTCTGCTACAAGTAGCCCATGAAGCGGGATTCACAGGCAGCATTCTGACCTACACGTGGAAAGTGCAATCCGAGCCCGAAGAGGTCATTGGCGGATATGCCGCATGGCAGAAACGAGGTTTGGGCCCTTTCTACTTTTACCCCGTTGAAGTTCTCTATGAAACCTTCTCCAACATCGACATGGTCGCTGCTGGAGATCAAGCTCTTGAAATCGAGCATGCGCTACTCCCTCATCGACTTGACGCCATCGCGGCTTATGAAGCCCACCGTCAGGGGCAAACGTTGGGGCATACCGTGGCAGTTCTCATGTCCCGATTCGAGAGGGATGCAGAATGAGTGTCGACAGTGCGATTGGCGACACCCCTCTGATAGAACTCACAAAAATCGGTCTACCCGATAGGGTTCGGGTTTTCGCTAAGATCGAATACATGAACCCTGGGTTGAGCATCAAGGATCGGATGGTCAAATACATCATCGACCGGGCCGAGAAAACCGGCTCACTCAAGCCCGGCTACACGATCATTGAGAACACATCAGGCAATACTGGTGCAGCTATCGCAATGCTATCGGCTGCGCGCGGCTACAAGGTGATCCTCACCATGCCTGACAAAGTCAGCGAAGAAAAACAAAACTGCCTGCGGGCGCTGGGTGCTGAGGTCATCGTATGCCCAACAGAAGCACCCCCTCATTCCCCTGACCACTATGTCGAGCGAGCACGCCAGCTACATCAAGCCACGCCCAAGTCATTCATGCTCAACCAGTACAACAACCCGCTCAATGCAGAAGCACATTTCCGTACAACCGGTCCGGAAATCTGGAATACGCTAGGCGACGAAATTTCAGCCTTCGTCTGTGCGGGTAGCACGGGTGGAACCATTTCGGGCGTCGGCCGCTTCTTGAAGTCGCGGAAATCCGACTGCCAAGTGGTCCTTCTCGATCCGGTCGGTTCCATCTATCACAAGTACTTCCATGAGGGCTCGGTAGATCCGAATGTCATTGCACCATACAAGGTCGAGGGTGTTGGAGAAGACCACCTCGCGCAATGTATGGATTTTTCGATCGTCGACGACGTGTTGCAGTTCTCCGACGACCAGGCATTCGAAACGGCGAGACTCCTTGCCCGCAGAGAAGGTCTGCTTTGCGGCGGCAGTTCGGGGGCAAACGTCTGGGGCTGCATACAGCTCGCCCGCCAATTCAGAGAGCCTGCGACGATTGTCACCGTCCTTCCGGATAGTGGCATCAAGTACATGTCCAAGATATTCCTGCCATAGGCCAGTGTTAGGAGACTGTTGCCAAGTCAGCCGATGACATTGGAGCCATACCCATACACGGAAGATTGAGTCACGACACCAGGTAGACATACGAAACAAAAGACCAGCGAGGGCACGCGTCAATTCGTGAAACATCCGGGCTAAAATCAAACCTTTGTTTTAGTTGACATTTTCCATACAGAGACCAAGCTTATGGCGGCTTCTTTCATCCCTCCCAGGCGCATCCTCATGGGCCCTGGCCCCTCCGACGTGCCGCAGCGCATCCTCGACGCGATGGCGCGTCCGACCATCGGTCACCTCGATCCTGCTTTCGTCGACCTGATGGAACAGATCAAATCCATGTTGCGCATGGCCTTCCAGACCGACAACGCGCTGACTTTCCCGGTCTCGGCGCCCGGCTCGGCGGGAATGGAAATGTGCTTCGTCAACCTGGTCGAACCGGGCGACAAGGTGATCGTGTGCCGCAACGGCGTGTTCGGCGGCCGCATGCTGGAAAACGTCAAGCGCACCGGCGGCGTGCCGGTGATCGTCGACGACGCCTGGGGCGCGCCGGTCGACCCGCAGAAGGTGAGCGACGCCTTCAAGGCCAACCCCGATGCCAGGGTACTCGCCTTCGTGCATGCCGAGACCTCGACCGGGGCGCAGTCGGATGCCGAGACGCTCGGCAGGATCGCGCAGGAAGCCAGTGCGCTCGCCATCATGGACTGCGTCACCAGCCTTGCCGGCACCCCGGTGTACCTGGACAAGTGGGGCATCGATGCGGCGTATTCCGGCAGCCAGAAATGCCTGTCGTGCACCCCCGGCCTGTCGCCGGTATCGTTCTCCGAGCGCGCCATCGCCCGCATCCAGGCGCGCACCACCGCCGTGCAAAGCTGGTTCCTCGACCTCAACCTGGTGCTCGGCTACTGGCAGTCCGCCGGCAGGCGCACCTACCACCACACCGCGCCGATCAATCCGATGGTCGGCCTGCACGAAGCGCTGGTGATGCTGGAAGAGGAAGGCCTCACAAACGCCTGGGCGCGCCACCGCGCGATGCACGAAAAACTCAAGGCCGGACTCGAAGGCATGGGCCTCGAATACGTGGTCGAGGAAGCCGCCCGCCTGCCGCAGCTCAACTCGATCCATGTGCCCGAAGGCGTCGACGAGGCCGCGGTGCGCGCCCGCCTGCTGAACGAATTCAAGCTCGAAATCGGCGCGGGCCTGGGCGACATGGCCGGCAAGATCTGGCGCATCGGCCTGATGGGCTATTCGGCGAAACAGGAAAACGTCGACTATTGCCTGAAGGCCCTGAAAGCCTGCTTGCCCTGATCCTCAACCACCGGAAAGGCCGCGCCGTTCAAGGCCTGTTTGATCGACGCCGGCGGCGACCGCCGGCCCAACTGACGACGGCGCCACCCTCAGGGACGTTGCGGTCAAACTGGCTGCCTCGCAGCAGCGCATCATCCGGCTTTGGGCATTCCGATCCGCGCGCGCCCACAGAATGCGCAGCCGGCTGAAAACCTTGGCGTCGTGTTTGACTTCACCCGGCGACCGTACACCAATCGCACCCCATGAGCCTCATGGCTCATGGGGTGCGCCATACAAAGTTCAAGAAACCTTCATTCGGGCATAAAGACCCGCCCGCACAATCCTGCATGCCATGCACCTGCATGGAACCTGGGCTTCCACGCTTGTGAAAGCCGACCTGTTCCGGGTTGCTTTCCCAACAACCCACTGTTGAACCGGTCCCTTGGCGAGCCCGTCCGGGCCGCGCGGTTTCATCGCGCGGCCCGGACGGCGTTCCGTTCAAACGCAGGCCGGCGTGCCAGGTACAAAACCGTTCCACGGCGCCGGTTTTATCCAACCCAATCGAGGAGTGTGTCCATGTCGTCCCACCACAACACGTCGCGTCGTCAGTTCATCAAATCATCCGGCCTGCTGATCGGCGCGGCCGCCGTTCCCGCGGTCGCGATGCGCCAGGCGCTGGCCGCGCCGGCCATGATTACCCTGGATGGCGCCCGGCCGCAGCTTGCGCAGGGCATCCAGATCGGCGACGTGCGCGGCCACCGCGCGCTGATCTGGAGCCGTTCCGACCGCCCCGCGCGGATGTGGGTGGAGGTCGATTTCGATCCCGCTTTTCCCCGCCCGACCCGCGTGCGCGGTCCCTACGCGCTGGATACGACCGACTACGTCGCGCGCCTGGATCTCACCGGCCTGCCCGCCGGGCGGGATGTATTCGTGCGCGTGCAGTTTCAGGATTTGTCCAACGAGCGCGTGATGAGCGAAGCGGTGACCGGGCATTTCCGCACCGCGCCGGAAGCGGCGCGCGACATCCGCTTCCTGTGGTCCGGCGACACCGCCGGCCAGGGCTGGGGGATCAATCCCGAATTCGGCGGCATGAAGATTTACGAAACCATGCGGCAGACGCAGCCGGACTTTTTCATCCACAGCGGCGACACCATCTACGCCGACGGCCCGATCAAGGAATACCAGAACGCGGAGAACGGCCTGGTCTGGCACAACATCGTCACGCCGGAAGTCTCCAAGGTGGCGGAGACGCTGGACGAGTTCCGCGGGCGCTACAAATACAACCTGCTGGACGATAACCTGCGCCGCTTCAATGCCGAAGTGCCGCAGATCTGGCAATGGGACGACCACGAGGTCGTCAACAACTGGTCCGACGCCAAGGATCTCTCGGCCGACGCGCGCTACACCGAAAAGAACGTCCCTCTGCTCATCGCGCGCGGCACGCACGCCTTCCTCGAATACGCGCCGATGCGCTACGCGGACGCAGAGGAAAGCGAACGGGTCTACCGCCACATTCCCTACGGCCGCCTGCTGGACGTGTTCGTGCTCGACATGCGCAGCTACCGCGGTCCCAACACCCACAACCGCCAGACCGAGCCGGGCGCCGACACCGCCTTCCTGGGCGCGGAACAGATCGAATGGCTGAAGCGCGCGCTGCGCGAGTCCAAGGCGGTGTGGAAAGTCATCGCCGCCGACATGCCGCTGGGCCTGAACGTGGGCGACGGCAAAGACGCAGAGGGACGCCCGCGCTGGGAGAATTCTTCCAACGGCGACGGCCCGGTGCTCGGCCGCGAATTCGAGATCGCCGACGTCCTGCGCTTCATCAAGCGGCAGCGCGTGGACAATGTGGTGTGGTTCACCGCCGACGTGCACTATTGCGCCGCGCACTACTACGATCCGAACCAGGCGCAGTTCCAGGACTTCGAACCCTTCTGGGAGTTCGTCACCGGGCCGCTCAACGCCGGCAGCTTCGGGCCCAACACGCTGGATAACACCTTCGGCCCGCAGGTGGTGTTCCAGAAATTCCCGCCGGCGCCCAACTACTCGCCGTTTGCCGGCCTCCAGTTCTTCGGCCAGGTTGACATCGACGGCCGCACTGCCGCGATGACGGTAAGCCTCAAAGACATCGAAGGCACAATGCTGTACAGCAAGGAGCTTCAGCCCTTCGCGCCGGGCCACCGGCACTTCGGGGAGCGCTGAGCAAACGCCGCCTTCCTCCCTTGTTTACTCCGGGAGCGCACGGGAGGAAGGCGGCGATTTTCCAGTGCGCCACGAGGCCAAGCAGCCGGTATGGAGGCCGGACAGGGCCAGATACGATCGTGTATGGTCTTTCCGCTTGTTCGGGTTGCAGTTGCTTCCCGTCAAGAGCCTATCGCAGGTTCAGGGTTCACGCCGTCAACCCCAGCCGCTGCCAGATGGTGGTGGTAGGCCCCGCCTGGTTCATGGTGTAGAAATGCAGGCCCGGCGCGCCGCCGGCGAGCAGGCGGTCGCACAGGTCGGTCACCACATCCAGCCCGAAGGCGCGCAGCGACGGCAGGTCGTCGCCATAGGTCTCCAGCTTTTTTCTCAGCCAGCGCGGAATCTCGGCGCCGCAGGCGTCGGAAAAGCGCGCCAGCTGCACGTAGTTGCCGATGGGCATGATGCCGGGAACGATGGGAATGCCGACGCCGAGGTCGCGCGCGTCGTCGACGAAGTTGAAGTAGGCGTCGGCGTTGAAGAAGTATTGGGTGATGGCAGCGTTCGCGCCGGCGTCGACCTTGCGCTTGAAGTTGGCCAGGTCTTCCGTGTAGGAGCGCGCCTGCGGGTGGACTTCGGGATAGGCCGCCACCTCGATCTCGAACCAGTCGCCGGTTTCGCGGCGGATGAACTCAACCAGCTCGTTGGCGTAGTTGAATTCGCCCGCATCCACCGTGCCGGAGGGCAGGTCGCCGCGCAGCGCGACCAGATGGCGGATGCCCTGGCTTTTGTATTCGTCGAGAATCTCGCGGATGCTCTCCGCGGTCGAACCGATGCACGACAGGTGCGGCGCGGCCTCCGAGCCGTCGGCCTGGATCTCGCGCACGGTCTCCAGGGTGCGGTCGCGGGTGGAGCCGCCGGCGCCGAAGGTGACCGAGAAGAACTTGGGATTGAGCTGCGCCAGTTGCCTGCGCGTGGCGCGCAGCTTCTCGGCGCCTTCCGCCGTCTTCGGCGGAAAGAATTCAAAGCTGAAGGTACGTTCGGTCATGATTCAATCTTTGGAATTGGGGATGAGCGCGGACAGCGCCCAGGCGATCACGCCGTAGAGGATCGCGCCGACCATCGCCGACACAAAACCCTGCACCTGGAATCCGGGCAACAGCGCGCTGGCGAGCCAGAACAAGAGGCCGTTCAGCACCAGATAAAAAATCCCCAGCGTGAGCACCGTGATCGGCAGGGTGAGGATCGCCAGCACCGGCCGCACCAGGGTATTGATGAAGCCCAGCACCAGCGCGGCGACCAGCGCCGTGCCGAAGCCCGACACCTGAATGGTGGGCAGCAGCCAAGTCACCGCCAAGAGGGCGACGGCATTCAGGATCCACAGCAGCAGCAGACGCATGGCGCGCTCCTTCAGGTGAGGCCGATCAGTAGCGGTAGTGCTCGGCCTTGTACGGGCCCTGCTTCGGCACGCCGATGTAGTCCGCCTGCTGGTCGGTCAGTTCGGACAGCTGCGCGTTGAGCTTCTTCAGCTGCAGGCGCGCGACCTTCTCGTCCAGATGCTTGGGCAAGGTGTAGACGCCGACCGGGTATTTGCCGGAATCGCGCTCCTGCCACAGCTCGATCTGGGCAATGGTCTGGTTGGCGAACGAGGACGACATGACATAGCTGGGATGGCCGGTGGCGCAGCCGAGGTTCACCAGGCGGCCCTTGGCGAGAAGAATAATCCGCTTGCCATCCGGGAAAATGACGTGATCGACCTGCGGCTTGATCTCTTCCCACTGGTATTTCTCGATCGAGGCGACGTCGATCTCGTTGTCGAAGTGGCCGATGTTGCAGACGATGGCCTGGTCCTTCATCTTCGCCATGTGGTCGTG
>JAJYXA010000389.1 GCA_021791235.1 Pseudomonadota bacterium | reverse complement strand
CGCCGCCGGCATCATCGTCAGCCGCGTCAGCACCGAGGAAGACATCGCCGGCCAGATGATGTCCAACGTCTTCAACAAGACGCAGGCGCTCTACATCACCGCCGCGATCCTGGGCTTGATGGGCATGATCCCGGGCATGCCGAACTTCGCCTTCCTGCTGCTGGCGGGCGGCATGGTCTGGCTGGCCTGGAAGGGCAGCAGAAAGCAACAGGAAGCCCCGGCGGAAGTCCAGGCGGCGCCGGTCGCCGCGGTCGAATCCCAGGAAGCCAGCTGGGAGGACGTCGCGCCCATCGACACCCTCGGGCTGGAAGTCGGCTATCGCCTGATCCCGCTGGTGGACAACGCCGCCGACGGCGAACTGGTGCGCCGCATCAAGGGCATCCGCAAGAAATTCGCGCGCGAAATCGGTTTTTTGCCGCCTGCCGTGCATATCCGCGACAACCTCGAAATCAATCCGAACCGCTATCGCATCACCTTGAAGGGCGTCGAAATCGGCAGCGGCGAAGTGCGCACCGGACTGTTCCTCGCCATCGATCCGGGCAGCATCACCGCCACCCTGCCGGGCGTGGCCACGACGGACCCCGCGTTCGGCCTGCCGGCGGTGTGGATCGAATCCGCCATGCGCGAACAGGCGCAGGCCATGGGCTACACCGTGGTCGACCCCGGCACCGTGGTCGCCACCCATCTCAATCACCTGGTCACGCAGCATGCCGCCGAGCTGCTGGGACGCCAGGAGGCGCAGGCGCTGCTCGACCACCTGGGCAAGAGCGCGCCCAAGCTGGTGGAAGACCTGGTGCCGAAGATGCTGCCGCTCTCGACCGTGCAGAAGGTGCTGCAGAACCTGCTCGCCGAAGGCGTGGCGATCCGCGACATGCGCACCATCATCGACACCCTGCTGGAGCACGCCGGGCGCGTGCAGGATCCGCACGAGTTGACCGCGCTGGTGCGGGTCGCGCTCGGGCGCTCGATCGTGCAGCAGATTTACGGCTCGGCCAGCGAACTGCCGGTGATCGCGCTGGACCAAGGCCTGGAGCGCCTGCTGCTGCAGACGCTGCAAACGGGCCACGACGCCGCCGGCCTGGAGCCGGGACTGGCCGATACCCTGCTGGAGCGGACCCAGACCTCGGCGCAGCGCCAGGAGGCGCTGGGCCATCCCCCCGTATTGCTGACGCCGGCCGTGCTGCGTCCGCTCCTTGCGCGTTTCCTGCGGCGCACGGTGCCGCAGCTCAAGGTGCTTTCGCACGCTGAAGTGCCCGAAGGAAAACAGATCAAAGTGACGTCCCTGGTAGGAGGAGCAGCATGAACGTGAAACGAATCGTCGCCAGAACATCCCGTGAAGCCATGCGCCAGTTGCGCGACGCCCTCGGACCCGATGCGGTCATCCTGTCCAATCGCGCCGTCGACGGCGGGGTCGAGGTGCTGGCCCTGGCGGCGGAGGATATCGCCTCGATGGCGCCGCCGGTGGTGGAAGAACCTGCGCCGGTTTCCATCAAGCGTGTCCCGATGCCAGCCGGAGAAATCGAACCGCGGCCCGAGGTCACCATCAAGCGCCGCCTGATCGAGCGCGTCGCCGTGCCGAGCGAGGACAGTACCCAACTGGCGAAAAGCGTCATCGGCGAAATCAAGACGCTGCAGACGCGGCTGGAGAGCCAGCTTGCCGACCTGGCCTGGCGCGACCTGCCGGGGCGCGACCCGTCCGGCGCCGGCGTGATGCGCGACATGCTGGCGGCCGGCTTTTCCGCCACTCTGGCGCGCGAGATGCTGGAAGCCCTGCCCAAGGGCGACGCCGAGCAGGCGCAGGCCTGGATGCGCAACACCCTGATGAAGCGCCTCAACGTGATGCAGAACGAAACCGACCTGCTCGACGGCGGCGGCGTGTTCGCCCTGATGGGGCCGACCGGCGCCGGCAAGACCACCACCACCGCCAAGCTGGCAGCACGCTTCGTGGTGCGCCACGGCGCCGACAAGCTGGCGCTGCTGACCACCGACAGCTACCGCATCGGCGGCCACGAGCAGTTGCGCATCTACGGCAGGATACTCGGCGTGACCGTGCACGCGGTGCGCGATGCCGCCGACCTGCGGCTGGCCCTGTCCGAGCTGCGCAACAAGCACACCGTGCTGATCGACACCGTCGGCATGAGCCAGCGCGACCAGGCCGTCGCCGAGCAGGTCGAGATGCTGTGCCAGGCCGGCAAGCCGATCAAACGATTATTGTTGCTCAACGCCACCAGCCATGGCGACACTCTGAACGAGGTGGTGCAGGCCTATCGGACGCACGGGCTGGACGGCTGCATCCTGTCGAAAGTCGACGAGGCGGCGAGCCTCGGTCCGGCACTCGATTGCGCGATCCGCCACGAGCTGAGCGTGCACTATCTGGCGACCGGCCAGCGCGTGCCGGAGGATCTGCACCTGGCCAATCGCCAGTACCTGATTCACCGGGCCTTCAAGACCCGCACGCTCACTTCGCCGTGGAAGCTGGACGAAAGCGAACTGGCTTTTGCAATGAGCGGCATGCAGGCAAGCCATCGTGAAAGCGCGGTGGCCCTTGGATAAATTCGTCGGCGATCAGGCCGCCGGACTGCGCCGTCTGCTGGGTCAGTCCGGGTTTCAGGTCATTACCGTGATGTCGGGACAGCAGGGCGCGGGCAAGACGGCCGCGACCGCCAACCTGGCGGTCGCCCTGGGACGCTCCGGACGCGACGTGCTCATCGTCGACCAGGACCGGTACGGCCGCGGCGCCTGCGCCGCGCTGGGCCTGGTGCCGCGTTTCGACGTGTCGGACGTGATCGAAGGGCGCTGCACCCTGGATGCGCTGATCCTCAACGGCCCCGACAACGTGCAGGTGCTGCCGATCGGCGGCGGCTTCAACCGCCTGGGCCGGCTGTCGGATCGCGACCAGGAATGGCTGGCGCAGAGCTTCAATCGCCTGCAGTGCGGCGTCGACGTGGTGCTGGTGGACATGGAGGAAGCCACCGACCCCGATGCCCTGCCGCTGGGCCTTGCCGCCTCCGAAATCATGGTGGTGCTGCCGCCCGGCAGCACGGCGATCACCCAGGCCTACACGCTGGTCAAGCGGCTGGCGCACAATTTCGGCAAGCGCCGGTTCCGCCTGCTGCTCAATCGCATGGAATCGCCGGAGCAGGCGCAGGCGGTGGCGCACAATTTTGCCCGGACCGCCGAGCGCTATCTGGGCGTGTCGGTCGATTACCTCGGCTATGTTCCGCTGGACGATCGGCTGAACCGCGCGAACCGCTTGCGCACTTCGGTGGTGGACGCGTTTCCCGTTGCCCAGTCCACTTCGCAGTTCCGAAAACTGGCCGACGGCCTGCTGCGCTGGCCGTCTCCCCCCAGTCTGGGCAGCGTCGGCGGCTTCATCCAGCGCGTGATCCAGGGCGGACGCCTGGTGGAAGCCTACAGAAGGGGGTAATTACCCATGTACACCGCAACAGGTAAAAGCGAAAAAAGCGACCTGCTGACGCACTACATGCCCATGGTCAAGCGGCTGGCCCATCACATGATGGGGCGGTTGCCGCCCAGCGTGGAGGAAGACGACTTGGTGCAGGCCGGCATGATCGGCCTGCTCGACGCCGTCAGCCGCTACGACGAAGCGCAGAGCGCGCAGTTCGAGGCCTATGCCATCCAGCGCATCCGCGGCTCGATGATCGACGAGTTGCGGCAGTCCGACTGGATGCCGCGCAGCGCACGCCAGTCGATGCGCAAGATCGAACAGGCCATCGGCGCGCTGCAGCACAAACTCGGGCGGCAGCCCAGTGAAACCGAAATCGCCGCGGCGATGAAAATTCCGCTGGCCGAATACCAGGCCATGCTGGGCGACGCGCGCGGCCACCAGTTGCTGTATTTCGAGGATTTCGGCGAGTCCGACGAGGACGATTCCTTCCTCGACAAGCAGTCGGCGGACGCGGCCACCATGCCGTTGCCGCAGCTGCTCGACGCCAACCTGCGCGCCTGCATCATCGCCGGCATCGAAAACCTGCCGGAGCGCGAGCAGATGCTGATGTCGCTGTATTACGAACAGGAACTCAACCTGCGCGAAATCAGCGAAGTGTTCGGCGTCAGCGAATCGCGCATCTGCCAGCTGCACGGCCAGGCCATCGCGCGTCTGCGCGCCAAGCTGAAAGAAGACGCATGGATCGTGGCAGCCTGATCGGGCTTGGGCTGGGCGCGGTCGCCATCCTCGGCGGCCAGGCGATGGAAGGCGGGCAGATCGGCCTGTTCCTGCAGCCGGCCGCCTTCGTCATCGTGGTGATCGGCACCCTGGCTGCGGTGCTGCTGCATTACCCCCTGCCTGTTTTCATCCAGGGCGTGCGCATGGCGAAGTGGGCGTTCCGTCCGCCCGAACCGGAAGCCGGCGTGCTGATTCGCCGCGTGGTTCAGTGGTCGCACACCGCGCGGCAGGAGGGCATGCTGGCGCTGGAAAAGCACCTCAACCTGACGCACGATCCGTTCCAGCGAACCGGCCTGCAGTTGCTGGTCGACGGCGCCGATGCGGCCAAGCTGCGCGACACGCTCGATGTGCAGATCGTCGGCTTCGAGACCGCCGAGCGCCAGGCTGCGCGGGTGTGGGAAGCGGCGGGCGGCTATGCCCCCACGCTCGGCATTCTGGGCGCGGTGATCGGCCTGATCCACGTCATGGAAAACCTGGCGGATCCCGGCAAGCTGGGGTCCGGCATCGCGGTCGCCTTTGTCGCCACCATCTACGGCGTCGGCCTCGCCAACCTGGTGTTCCTGCCGATCGCCAACAAGATCAAGTTCACCATCGCGCGCCGGGTCGCCGAGCGCGAAATCATCTGCGACGGCCTCGTCGGCATTGCCCAGGGCGACAACCCGCGCATCATCGAGGCGCGCCTCAAGGGATATCTGTGATGCGCCGCCGCCGCCGCATCGCCTCCGATCACGACAACCACGACCGCTGGCTGATTTCCTACGCCGACTTCATCACCCTGCTATTTGCATTCTTTGTGGTGATGTACGCCATTTCGGCGGTCAATGAAAACAAGTTCCGTGTCCTGGCCGGCGCGCTCGGGGACGCCTTCGGCAGGACGTCGGCCGGCGATGTTCCGGTGCCGCAGCTGACGCCGCAGGCGCTGCCGCCCGAAGTCAGGCAACGCACGCTGAGGCAGCAGCAGGCGATCGAAGAGCAGGCGCACATGACCGAGGTGGCGAGCAACCTGCTCGACGTGATGGCGCCGCTGGTGAAGGAGGGCAAGGTGCGGGTCACCCAGAGCCGGCGCGGCGTCAGCATCGAAATCAATGCCAACGTGCTGTTCGAGCCGGGACGCGCCGAGCTGGAGCCGCAATCGCTGGCTGTGCTGCGCGCCGTGGCGGAAACCCTGAAGAACGAGCCGTTCAAGCTGGAAATCACCGGCCACACCGACGTCGTGCCGATCAGCAATTCGGTGTTCGCCTCCAACTGGGAGTTGTCGGCGGTGCGGGCCACCAGCGTGGTACGCCTGCTGGTCGACAACGGCATCGCCCCCGAGCGCCTGCTCGCCATCGGGCGCGAGGCCAGCCAGCCGATTGCTTCCAACGATACGCCGCAAGGGCGTGCGCGCAACCGCCGGGTCGAGTTGATGATTCTCTCCGGGCTGCCGGATACCATCGAGGAAATTCCGGTACGTCCCGGCACGGGCCCGCCTTGAAAATGGGCTGACAGGCCCGATACTTGTAATTCCTGCCCATTGGACTGAAATGCTCAACCATGCCCAACGATTCTGCCCTGGAAGGCGAAATCCTGTCCGATGAACGGCAGTTGCCGGCCGCACCGGCCTTGCCGTCCGAGTTGTACCTGCTGCCGCTGACCGAAAAGCCGTTTTTTCCGGCGCAAACCCTGCCGCTGCTGATGAACGAAGCGCCGTGGCTGTCGACCGTGGAAGCCATCGGCAACACCCCGCATCACATGGTGGGCCTGGTGCTGGTGAAGCCCGACAACACCGACGACGTGAAGCGGGCGGATTTTCGCAGCGTCGGCACGGTGGTGCGCATCCATCATCCGGTGCGCGCAGACGGCAAGATGCAGTTCATCGCCGAAGGGGTGCGGCGTTTCCGCATTGTCGAATGGCTGTCCGAAACCGCGCCCTACAAGGTCCGGGTCGATTATCCGAACGAGCCGGGCAAACCGGATTCCGAGGAAATCCGCGCGTATTCGATCGCCATCATCAACACCATCAAGGAGCTGCTGCCGCTCAATCCACTGTATTCCGAGGAGCTGAAATTCTTCCTCAACCGCTTCGGGCCGAACGAGCCCTCGCAGCTGACCGACTTCGCCGCCAGCCTGACCACTGCGTCGAAGCAGGAGTTGCAGGACGTGCTGGAGGCCTTCGCGCTGAAAAAGCGCATGGAAAAGGTGCTGGTGCTGCTGAAGAAGGAACTCGACGTCGCGCGGCTGCAATCGGACATCCGCGAAAAAGTCGACGAGAAGATGAGCGAGCAGCAGCGCGAGTTCTTCCTGCGCCAGCAGTTGAAGGCGATCCAGAAGGAACTCGGCCTCGCCAAGGACGACAAGACCGCCGAGCTCGACACCTTCCGCGAACGCCTCGCCGGGCTGACGCTGCCCGAGCAGGCAAAAAAGCGCATCGACGAGGAGATGCACAAGCTGTCGCTGCTGGAGACCGGCTCGCCGGAATACACCGTCACCCGCAACTACCTCGACTGGCTGACCGTGCTGCCGTGGGGCGTGCACACGCAGGACAAGGTCGACCTCGATCGCGCGCGCAGGATACTCGACCGCGACCACGACGGGCTGGAAGACGTGAAGGACCGCATCATCGAATTCCTCGCCGTCGGCGCGATGAAGGGCGAGATGGCCGGTTCGATCCTGCTGCTGATCGGGCCGCCCGGCGTGGGCAAGACCTCGATCGGCAAATCCGTCGCCGAGGCGCTGGGGCGCAAGTTCTACCGCTTCTCGGTCGGCGGCATGCGCGACGAGGCCGAAATCAAGGGCCACCGCCGCACCTATATCGGCGCGATGCCGGGCAAGTTCGTGCAGGCGCTGAAGGAGGTCGGCTCGGCCAACCCGGTCATCATGCTCGACGAGATCGACAAGATCGGCGCCAGCTACCAGGGCGACCCCGCCTCGGCGCTGCTGGAAGTGCTCGACCCCGAGCAGAACGCCGATTTCCTCGACCATTACCTCGACGTGCGCTTCGATTTGTCGAAAGCGCTGTTCATCTGCACCGCGAACGATTTTTCGATTCCGTCGGCGCTGCTCGACCGCATGGAAGTCATCCGCCTGTCGGGCTACATCACCGAGGAAAAGATCGCCATCGCCAGGCACCATT
>JAJYXA010000004.1 GCA_021791235.1 Pseudomonadota bacterium | reverse complement strand
GTACGGCAGCGGCGTGGTGCTGCCAGCGACCGGCATCAACTGGCAGAACCGCGGTTCCTCCTTCAGCCTGGAACGCGATCATCTGCTGGCCTTGAAGCCGGGCAAGAAACCCTTCCACACCCTCAATCCGGCGGCGGCCAGGCTCCGCGACGGCCGCGTCATGGTTTATGGCACGATGGGCGGCGACGGCCAGCCGCAGACCCAGGCGGCGGTGTTTTCCCGCTACGTCTGGTTCGGTCAGGAACTGCAGCGGGCGGTCAGCGCGCCGCGCTGGCTGCTCGGCCGGACCTGGGGCCAGGCGAGCGACACGCTGAAGCTGGAGGGACGCTTCGCTGCCGCCATCGTCGCCGACCTGCGCCGCCGCGGCCACGAGCTCGAGATATTGAACGACTACGACGAGACCGTGGGTCACGCCGGCGCCATCGTGCGCGGCGCCGACGGCATCCTGCAGGGGGCGTTTGACCCGCGCTCGGACGGCTGCGTCGCCGCTTATTGACGCCCGTCAGACGGGAGCGCGCGGCTCCCTGGCTTCTTCGAGCAGCCAGTTCCTGAACGTCGCGACCTTCGGGCGCTCGGCATTGGCTTCGGCGCTGACCAGATAGTAGGCGGCGTCCATCGCCAGACTGAGTTCGAAAGGGGCGACCAAGCGGCCCGCGGCCAGATCGTGGGCGGCCAGTTCCTTGATGCCCAGCACCACGCCCAGGCCATCGACCGCCGCCTCCAGGCCGAGTATCGAATGGTTGAAGTGCGGGCCGCGGCCGGGATCGACGCCGTCGGCGCCGGCCGCCTTCAACCATTGCTCCCAGTCGGGCCGGCCATCGCTGAGATAGAGGGTGTCGTCGTGCAGCAGCACGTGGTAGCGCAGGTCAGAAGGCCGGGAGAGGGGGCGCATGCCCTTCAGCAGGCTGGGGCTGCACAAGGGCGTCAATGACACCGGGAACAGCAGATCCACCCGCGAGTGCGGATAGCGGCCGGAGCCGAAGCGGATGTCGATGTCGGCATCGACCGTCTGTTCGTCCGGAAAGTCGTGGCGACTCGTATCCATCAGCCGCATGCTGGCCAGGATGCGGATATCGATATCGGGATTGGCGGTGACGAAGCGGTGCAAGCGGGGCATCAGCCACTTGGTGGCGAACGAGGGCGGGACATTGACGGTGAGCGCATCGGCGCGCCCATAGGCGCGCACCCGCTCCACCGCCAGAGCGATATTTTCGAAACCTTCGCGCAGTTTCGGCAGGAAGCTCCTGCCCACCTCGGTCAATTCGATCGCGCGGGTGAGACGGTGAAACAGCGCGACGCCGAGCTGCTCCTCCAGCAATTTGATCTGATGGCTGATGGCTGCCGGGGTGACGTGCAATTCCTCGGCGGCCTTGCGAAAGCTCAAGTGCCGCGCGGCGATCTCGAAAGTCCGCAGCGAATTGAGGGGAGGGAGGCGATCGCTCATCGGCGCAATATAGCTTAGTTTCTATAACCTGTGTCGGCATCTTTTTTAGCTTGTTGCACTGCAACAACATCATTATATTGACGCTGTCGTGTCCTGACGGCAATCGCTCATGGATTAGGAGACTTGACATGAACACCCGGCAAACCCAGCTCCAGACCTCTCCCCGTGTTCCCCGGGCGAATCCTCTCCAGGATCGCTGCCTCCCCCGCCGCCTGGTTCTCGCGGAGCGACGGAGACAGGACTTATCTTTGAAAGGAGCTTGAAAATGAAAGTCGATCTGACCCTGCGGCATTCCGATCTTGCCCGGCATCAAGGACCGGCGGCGGACCATTTCGCCCAGCTGAGCCAGCGCGCATCGACCGTCATCGGACGGATCAAGGAATGGCTGGCAGCCGAATGGCATCCGTTCAGCGAGGAGGAGGCATTTCTCGCCCAGTCCCAGAATCTGGCCGACCTCGAGCGGCGCATGCTGAGCTTGCAGAACCCGCACACCCGCCAGTCCTTCTGGTGAGCCCCCGACGCCGCTTCGACGAATCCGCAGCGGCGCCCCCCGGAGAAAGCTAGGCCAGGAGAATTCCGCTATTATCTTGCCTTGATCCATTGGGCTTCCTCCATGCAGTTGACCAAGTTGCTCGACTATCTGGCACCCGGACAGGGCGGTCAGATCGTCGCCATCCACGCTGCCGAAGACCTCCGCCGCCGACTCGTCGCGCTGGGGCTCAAGCCGGGCAACAAAATCCGGATCATCCGCAGGGGAATGTTCACCGGCCCGCTGCAAGTGCGGATCGGCACCACCGACATCATCATCCGCCGCCGCGACGCCCGGCAAATAGAGATCGCCGTATGAGCCGGGCATGAGCAAGGTCGCCCTGCTCGGCATGCCGAACACCGGCAAATCGACGCTGTTCAACCGCCTGACCGGTTCCGGCGCCAGGGTCGGCAACTGGCCCGGGGTGACGGTGGAACTGGCCAGCGCCAAACTGCTGCTCGGCGCGGAGATGGTCGAGATGATCGACCTGCCCGGCATCTATGATCTGCACGGTTTCTCCGAGGACGAGCGGGTGGTGCGCCACTTCCTGGAGAACAATTCGCTCGACCTGGCGGTGGTGGTCCTGAATGCCGTCCAGATCGAACGCCAACTGGCGCTGGCCCTGCAGATCCAGGCCCTGGGCCTGCCGCTGGTGCTGCTGCTCAACATGGAGGACGAGGCCAGGAAGCTCGGCATCCGCATCGACACCGGGAAGATCAGCGCCCAACTGGCGATACCCACGGTGCTGGTGAGCGCCAAGTACGGCTCGGGTCACCAGACCGCGCTGCGCACCATCACCGCCGCCCTGCGCGCCGCGCCGGCCGTCCCGGTCGAGGCGGTCAAGACCGCCCTGATTGCCGATCAGACCATAGAGGCGAAGCTGGCGCAGGTTCTCGCTGCCGCGGTGGACATGCCGCTGACGATGTCGGTCAGCCTGACCGACCGCATCGACCGGCTGGTGCTCCACCCGGTGCTCGCCCTGCCGCTGTTCCTGGCGGTCATCCTGCTGCTGTTCCAGGCGGTGTTCGCCCTGGGCATGCCGTTGCAGACGGCGATGAGCGCACTCTTCGGTTGGCTGCGCGCAGACCTGCTCACGCCCCTGCTCGCCTGGACGCCGCCCTTCGTCCAGGGATTGCTGGAAGACGGCGTCTGGAACGGCGTCGCCACCGTCGCCACCTTCGTGCCGATCATCGTCCTGTTCTTCGTCTTCATGGCGATCGTCGAGGACACCGGCTACCTCTCCCGCGCGGCCTTCCTGACCGACGCCCTGATGGCGCGGCTGGGCCTCGACGGGCGCAGCTTCGTGATGATCCTGATGGGTTTCGGCTGCAACGTCCCGGCGCTGATGGGCACGCGCATCATGCGCAGCCGGCCGCTGCGCCTGCTCTCGATGCTCTTGATCCCGCTGTCCCTGTGTTCGGCCAGGCTGCAGGTGTTCCTGTTCATCATCGCCGCGCTGTTCCCGCCCGCCCAGGCGCCCTACGTGCTGTTCTCCCTCTATCTCGCCAGCGTCGCCACGGCCATCGCCACGGCCCTGATCTTCCGCCGCCACTTTCCATCGACCGAGCCCTTCGTCATCGAACTGCCGCCCTATCGCCTGCCGACCGCGAGGCAGATCGTGCTGCGCGCCTGGCAGGAGGTGCGTCACTTCTTCCAGCGCGCCACCAAGTTCATCGTCGCCGGGGCGGTGCTGGTCTGGCTGCTCACGCATCTGCCTGCGGGCGTCGCGGTCGGCGGCCCGCGGAGCTATGCCGGCTTCCTGGGCCACGCCTTCCAGCCGCTGCTGTCGCCGCTGGGCATCGGCGATCAGCTGACCGTGGCGCTGATTTTCGGCTTCGTCGCCAAGGAGGTGGTGATCGGTTCGCTGGCGGTGATCTACGCCACCAGCGGCGCCGCCCTCGCCGGCCACCTGGCGCAGCATCTGGACTGGGTGCAAGCTTACAGCTTCATGCTCTTTACGCTGATCTACACTCCCTGCCTGTCGGCCGTGGCGACGATCAGGTCGGAATCGCGCAGCCCGGGTTTCACCTTCGTCGCCGTGGCCTGGCCGCTGCTCCTCGCCTGGCTGTCGAGCTTCGTTTTTTATCAGGGAGCGCGCTGGCTGGGCTACTGAATTTCCGGGACGACCCGGCGCAAATGTGCAAGTGCCCCGAAGAGGGCACCGATAAGATCAAAACTTGAGGCAAGCGTCATGTCTTCCGAGGTCCGCTCAGTACTCTACGTCCGTCTGCCCTGCTGGAAAATCTATCCCGGCGGCGTCATCTACGTCGCCGACTACATCCACAAGCAGCGACCGCAGATACATCAGCACCTGCTCGATCTGGCCCTGGTGCCGCCCGCCGAACGCCGGCGCGTACTGAAGCAGCGGCTGGCCGCGATGAAGCCGGACGTGGTGGCCTTCTCCTGGCGCAACATGCAGTCCTTCGGCCCGCATCCCGAAGACGACGCGCTCGACGTGGTCATGAATTTCGACCATTCGCGCAAGCTCTGGCGGCGCATCAAGGCGACCAAGAATTCGCTGCGAATCATCTCCGACTACGTCTTGAGCCGGCTGAGGAATTTCGGCTACATGAAGCTGGTGCGGCGACAGTTGCCCGACGCGCGCATCGTGGTCGGCGGCACCGCGGTCTCGATTTTCGGCAAGTACGTGGCGGACAAATGCCCCAACGACACGGTGGTGGTGATCGGCGAAGGCGAGGACGCCATGCTCTCGATCGTCGACGGCTGCGCCGCCCCGGCCGGGGAAAACTTCTGCAAGGATCGCGCCGGCCGCATCAGCCACCGCGCCAGGACCGAGACCTTCGACCTGCGCCGATTGACGGCCGTCGATTTCGCCTACGTCGAGTCGATCTTTCCCGACTTCGGCAGCTATCTCGGCGGCGACATCGGCGTGCACACCAAGCGCGGTTGCCCGTTCCAGTGCCACTTCTGCCTCTACAACAAGATCGAGGGCGGCAATCAGCGCTACCGTGAGCCGGCCGAAATCGCCCAGGAGGTGGAGACCCTGAACAAGCGCTACGGCGTCCGGCACATCTGGTTTACCGACGCGCAATTCTGCTCGACCAAGCGCAGCACCGAACACGTCGAGCACGTGCTCGACGAAATGCTGGCCAGAAAGACCACCGTCAGCTGGTCGGGCTACCTGCGCCTGAACCACCTGACGCCGCAGATCGCCGGGAAAATGCTGGCCAGCGGCATGTGCAGCGTGGATCTGTCATTCACCGGCTCGCAGGAGGTGATCGACACGCTGACCCTGGGCTATTCGCTGGAGCAGCAGATGGAGGCCTTCCGCATGCTCAAGGCGAACGGCCATAGCGACCAGCAGGTGAAGCTCTACATCCCCCTCAACGCCCCGGGCGAGACCGTCGGGACCCTGAGGCAGACCATACAGAAGATCAAGGAACTGTACGCGCTGTTCGGCCGCGAACACGTGCTGCCCTTCATCTTCTTCATCGGCGTTCAGCCGGGCACGCCGGTCGAGCGTCTGCTGATCGACCAGGGTTATCTCAAGCCGGACTACAACCCCCTCACCCTGAACCCCTTCGTCATCAAGAAGCTGCTCTACAACCCCAAGCCGCTGGGCCGGCTGATCGGCCGGGCCTATCTCGAGGCGGCCGATACGCTCGAGGGCGGCAGCGAATATATCGGCCGCGCGACCATCGACATCATCGAGCGGGAGCTGGAAAAATTCGAGCGCATCGACTGCGTCGCCATCGCCGCCTGAGCGGCAGCGCTCACTCGTCGTCGGTGCCGCCGCCGAGGTAGGTGGCCCGCACCCGCGGGTCGCCGGCCAGCGCCGCCGATTCGCCGGCCAGCGCGATCTCGCCGGTCTCCAGCACGTAGCCGTAATCGGAACTCTCCAGCGCGATGCGCGCGTTCTGCTCGACCAGCAGGATGGCCACGCCGTCGTCGCGCAGCCCGCGCACGATGGCCAGGATCTCGCTGACGATCAAGGGTGCGAGGCCGAGGCTCGGCTCGTCGAGCATCAGCAGGCGCGGCGCCGACATCAGCGCGCGGCCGAGGGTGAGCATCTGCCGCTCGCCGCCCGAGAGCGTGCTCGCGCGTTGCGCGC
The DNA here is from genome assembly GCA_021791235.1 of Pseudomonadota bacterium. Next base: position 1,270 of record JAJYXA010000004.1, on the reverse strand, counting down.
GGCGCTCGGCCAGACGCGGAAAGCGCTGATAGACCGAGTCCAGGCGACGCCTCAAGGCGTCGCGGCGCAGCCGCCCGGCGTAGGCGCCCAGCTGCAGGTTGTCCTGCACCGACAGCTCGCCGAACAGCTCGCGCCGTTCCGGCACCAGGCACAGCCCGCGTTCGACCCGCGCCTCGACGTCGAGCCCGTGCAGATCTTCGCCCTCGAAGCGCAGCGTGCCGAGCGAGGGCAAAAGCCCCATCGCCGCGGCGAGCAGCGTCGTCTTGCCGGCGCCGTTGGGGCCGATGACCGAGACGATCTGCCGCGGCAGCAGCGCAACCGAGACGCCGTGCACCGCCTCGACGCGGCCGTAGGACACGTGCAGCCCGCCGATCTCCAGCAGCGCGGTGCTCATGCGCCCACCCCGAGATAGGCCGACTGCACCCGCGGGTCGGCGCGCACTTCGGCGGGCCGGCCTTCGACCAGCTTGGCGCCGAAGTTCATCACCACCAGGCGATCGACCAGCCCCATCACGAAGGCCATGTCGTGCTCGACGATCAGGATGGTCATGCCCTCCGCGCGCAGCCGGCGCAGCAGTTCGAGCAGAGCCTGCTTCTCGCGGCGGCGCAGCCCGGCCGCCGGCTCGTCCAGCACCAGCAGCACCGGATCCGCGGCCAGCGCCCGGGCGATCTCCAGCAGGCGCTGCGTGCCCAGCGGCAGGCTGCCGGCCGGCTCGTGGGCGCGCTCGGCCAGCCCGATGCGCTCGAGCTGGGCCCATGCCGCAGCGAAGATCTGCGCCTCCTCGGCGCGGTCCAGGCGCAATCCCGCCGCCAGCAAGCCGCCGCGGGTCCGGGAATGGGCGCCGAGCGCGACGTTGTCCAGCAGGCTCATGTCGGGGCGCAGCTTCACGTGCTGGAAGGTGCGCGCCATGCCCAGCCGGGCGATTTTCCGCTGCGCCGCGGCGCTGATGTCCTGGCCGAGAAAGCGCACGCTGCCCGCGTCCATCGGCAGCGTGCCGGTGAGGAGGTTGAACATCGTCGATTTTCCCGCGCCGTTGGGCCCGATCAGCCCGACGATCTCGCCGGCGCTGACGGCGAAGCTGACCTCGGCCACCGCGACCAGGCCGCCGAAGCGCTTGGACGCGCCGGCCACCTGCAGCAGCGGCGTGCCCGGCGGGGGCAGGCTGCGCCGCGGCAGCGGCGCGACGGCCGGCCCGGCGGTCAGCGCCGGGCGGCCGGCGCGCGACCGGATCTTGCGGCGGAGAAAGCCCATCAGGCCGCCGCGCGCATAC
>JAJYXA010000066.1 GCA_021791235.1 Pseudomonadota bacterium | reverse complement strand
CTCAACTACATGGAACGCCCGCAAAGCGTGTTCAGCCTGCAAAAGGTGCTGATGGACCGCAGCGCGATGGTGCCGCCGCGTTCTTCGCTTTTGAGCAGCCTCAAGCGCTCGCTGAGCAAAGAATTGTTTTAAAGTAGCGCCATGAAATTCACCATCTATCAGGCGTCCCGCCAGGGCGGGCGCAAGAACAACCAGGACCGGGTTGCCTATTCCTACAGCCGGGAAGCGCTGTTGATGGTGGTGGCGGACGGCATGGGCGGCCACATGCACGGCGAGATCGCCGCGCAGATCGCGGTGCAGACGCTCACCGGCCAGTTTCAGAAGCTGGCCAAGCCGCGCCTGGACGACCCCATGGCTTTCCTGTCCGAAGCGACCACGCGCGCGCACTATGCGATCAACGATTACGCGGTCGACCAGGATCTGCTGGAAATTCCCCACACCACCGTCGTCGCCGCCGTGGTGCAGGACAACACCGCCTTCTGGGCGCACGTGGGCGATTCGCGGCTGTACCTGTTCAGCGACGGCAGCCTGATCGCGCGCACCGAAGACCATACCGCGGTGGCCCAGCTGGTGCGCAACGGCATCATCAGCGAAGAAGAGGCGGGCACCCATCCCGAGCGCAACAAGGTGTCCAACTGCCTGGGCGGCTATGTCACCCCGCAGGTGGAATGCAGCGCGCCGATTCCGCTGCACGACGCCGACACCATGCTGCTGTGCACCGATGGCATCTGGGGCATGATCAGCATTCCCGAAGTGGCGGCGCTGCTGCATGCCTACACGCTGGAAGACGCGGTGCGCCACCTGATGGACCACGCCGAATTCCGCGGCGGCGAACACGGCGACAACCTCAGCCTGATCGCCATGACCTGGGGCGAGGCGCGCATGCCGAGCAAGGATTCCATCTCCACCCTGGCGCTGCCGGACGGCGGCGTCACCACGCAGATCAACGCGCTGCGCCCGCTGCCCGGTACCCCGGCGGTGTCGGACGACGAGATCGAACGCGCCATCGCCGAAATCCAGCAGGCCATCCAGAAAATCTCCGCCAAGTAGGCCAAGTAGGCGGCGGCACGTCCCGTGCATAGTCATCGCGACCGCGCGCAAAGCGCGAGGGAAGCAATCCGGTACGGTGGTTGAAGCATGGCGGCTGGATCGCCGCGGCCTTCGGCCTCGCGATGACAGCTCCGCGCGGTAAAATCACGCTTTTCCTTACCCGGCCGTTTCCATGTCTGCCATCGTTCGTCCCAGCGGACGCGCTCCCGACGCGCTGCGCACCCTGTCGTTCACCCGTGCTTACACCAAACACGCCGAAGGCTCGGTGCTCGTCGCCATGGGCGACACCCGCGTGCTGTGCACCGCCAGCGTGCTCGATAAGGTGCCGCCGCACAAAAAAGGCAGCGGCGAAGGCTGGGTCACCGCCGAATACGGCATGCTGCCGCGTTCCACCCATACCCGCACCGACCGCGAAGCCGCGCGCGGCAAGCAGTCCGGCCGCACCCAGGAAATCCAGCGCCTGATCGGACGCAGCCTGCGCGCCGTGGCCGACCTGAAAAAGCTGGGCGAGCGCACGATCCATCTCGACTGCGACGTGCTGCAGGCCGACGGCGGCACCCGCTGCGCCAGCATCTGCGGCGCCTGGGTCGCCGTCTCCGATGCCATTGCCGGCCTGCTGCGCGACGGCAAGCTCACCGAAACCCCGCTCACCGACAGCATCGCCGCCGTCTCGGTCGGCGTCTACCGGGGCCAGCCGGTGCTCGACCTCGATTACCTCGAAGACTCCGACTGCGACACCGACATGAACGTGGTGATGACCGGCAGCGGCGGCATCGTCGAAGTGCAGGGCACTGCCGAGGGCGCGCCGTTTTCCCGCGCCACCCTCGAAGCCCTGCTCGACTTGGCGACCGCCGGCATCGCAGACATCACCGCAGCCCAGAATGCAGCGCTGCAAAATTAAAAAAATGCAACCACAGAGACACAGAGGCACGGAGAAAAACAAGGTGGACAAAGCCCGCTCAATGTTATTGATTCGGTTCTCTCCGTGCCTCTGTGCCTCTGTGGTGAAAGGTTTACCCATATGAACAAGCTCGTCATCGCCTCCGGCAACGCCGGCAAGCTGCGCGAAATCGCGCGCATCCTCGCCCCGCTCGAAATCGAAGCGGTGCCGCAATCCGAGTTCAACGTGCCCGACTGTCCCGAGCCGCACGTCACCTTCGTCGAAAACTGCCTTGCCAAGGCGCGCCACGCCAGCGCGCACAGCGGCCTGCCCGCCCTGGCGGACGATTCCGGCATCTGCGTCGAGGCGCTCGGCGGCGCGCCCGGCGTGTATTCCGCGCGCTATGCCGGCGAGCCCAAATCGGATGCGCGCAACAACGAAAAACTCATCGCCGCGCTGGCCAACGAACCCAACCGCCGCGCGCACTACACTTGCGTCATGGTCTACGTGCGCCACCCCGACGACCCCGAGCCGGTGATCGCAGAAGGCCGCTGGTACGGCGAAATCATCGACACCCCGCGCGGCAAAAACGGCTTCGGCTACGATCCCCATTTTCTCGACCCCGAATTCGGCAAGACCGGCGCCGAGCTCGACGAGGACACCAAGAACGCCGTCAGCCACCGCGGCCAGGCGCTGCGCGACCTGGTCGACAAACTGAAGCGGCTCAAGCGGCTTGGCTGAGTCCGTCGTCCATTTTTTCAACGGCGGCCCGAAGGTTCAGCCGCCGCTGTCGCTCTACCTCCACCTGCCGTGGTGCGTGAGGAAGTGCCCGTATTGCGACTTCAATTCGCACGCGGCGCGCGAGCTTCCCGAAGCCGCATACATCGACGCGCTGCTCGCCGACCTAGAACGCGCGCTGCCCGACATCTGGGGGCGCAGGATCCACACCGTGTTCTTCGGCGGCGGCACGCCGAGTTTGTTTTCGGCGGAGGGCATAGCCCGCATCCTCACCGGCGTGCGCACGCTGACGCAGCTGATGCCCGGCGCGGAAATCACCCTCGAAGCCAACCCCGGCACGGTGGAGGCCGCCAAATTCGCCGGCTTCCGCGAAGCGGGCGTCACGCGGGTGTCGCTCGGCGTCCAGAGCTTCAACCCGCGCCACCTGCAGGCGCTCGGGCGCATCCACGACGGCGGCGAAGCGCGCCGTGCCGCCGGGCTCGCCGCCACCCATTTCGACACCTTCAATCTCGACCTCATGTTCGCCCTGCCGGGGCAGACGCTGGCCGAAGCGATGGCCGACGTCGAAACCGCGCTCGCCTTCCGGCCGCCGCACCTGTCGGCCTATCACCTCACCCTCGAACCCAACACCCCCTTCGGCCACACCGCGCCGCCCAAGCTGCCGGACGACGACCTCGCCGCCGACATGCAGCAGGCGATCGAAACGCGCCTCGCCGAAGCCGGCATGCAGCACTACGAAACCTCGGCCTACGCGCGCCCCGGCCACGCCAGCCGCCACAACCTCAACTACTGGCAGTTCGGCGACTACCTCGGCATCGGCGCCGGCGCGCACGGCAAACTGTCCTTCCACGACCGCATCCTGCGGCAGATGCGCACCAAGCATCCGCAGCAATACATGGAGGCGGTGAAGCAGGGCACGCACATTGCCGATACCCGAACCCTCACGCGCGACGACCTGCCGTTCGAATTCATGATGAACGCCCTGCGGCTCAACGACGGCGTACCCGCCGCGCTGTTCGGGGAGCGCACCGGCCTGCCGCTGTCGATCTGCGCCACCGTGCTCGAGCAGGCGCGCGGTCGGGACCTGCTGGAACGCGATGCGATCCGGCTGAGGCCGACGCTGCAGGGACAACGGTTCCTGAACGATTTGCTGGAGTTGTTTTTGACGGATGAGCAATCCGGGGTCAGGTGACCGGATTCGGCCGGGAACTCTCGCTCGAAAGTCCTCGTTCTTATGATCCTGAAAACCGCATTTGAACCACAGAGGCACAGAGAACATCGAGAAAACAATCGATCATGCACTTTTTCTGATTCACCCAACGGGTGCAAGCAGCTTTAGTTACAACGCCTTGTTTTTACTCTGTGCCCCTGTGCCTCAAACTGCGGTTTCCAGGCTGAAGCAGCTTCCTGCGGAAGCTCCGCTGGAACGGCACCTGAGCCAGGAATGGATTGGCAAAGAAGGCCGCTACCGGACAGGGTGAGGCCCTCGGCGCGACCATCGCGGCGGTATGGTTTGTTGGTAATGGCTGACATCCACCGGCAAGGCTCGCACAGATCGGATTTCCCGCATCGGCAAATCGTGGCCGGCAGTTCTCGCGAACCCGTTTTCGATCGGCCATAGCAGGGCATCCGCAGAACCGGCTCAGTGCCCGTGACGATGATGAATGTCCGGGAAATGCGGATGTTTGTGGGTGATGGCCACATGCCGATGGGGATGGCGGTGCGGCTCCTTGCCGTCCCAGTCGAAATCGTGTTCGTGTCGATGATGCGCATCATGCACGTGTTGATGCGTGTGTTCCAGCGGCTCATGCGTATGCGCATGCGCGTGACGTTCGGTCAGGTGCAGCCAGACACCCGCCCCCATCAGGCCGAAAGCGAGCCAGAAAGGAGCGGGAGTGGGCTCGTTCAGCAACAGGATGGCGATCGCTGCGCCGATGAAAGGCGCAGTGGAGAAATAAGCCCCCGTGCGGGCCGTGCCCAGGTCGCGCAACGCCCTGACAAAAAGTACCAGGCTCAAGCCGTAGCCCACAAAGCCGACCGTCATGGCCGCCCCCGCGGCGGACCACGCAGGCCATGCAGCGCCCAGCAGCAGGGCCAGGCCGGTGTTGACCGCGCCGGCTGTCAGTCCCTTGATCCCGGCGATGAACAGGGCGTCCGAACCCGACACCCGGCGCGTCAGGTTGTTGTCGATCGCCCAGCACAAACAGGCGGCAGCGATGGCGAGGAGGCCGACCCCGTCCGCCGTTTCGCTTCCGGCGGACGGCCAGGCGAGTACCGCGCCGCCGGCGACGATGAGCAGCATGCCGAGCACGATGCGGCGGTCGGCATTCTCCTTGAAGACGATCCAGGCCAGCCCGGCGGTGAAAACCGCCTCCAGGTTGAGCATCAGCGAAGCGGTTCCCGCGCCGATGCGGGTCAGGCCGAAGACCAGCAGCACCGGCCCCAGCAGTCCGCCGAAGACAATGGCGGCGCCGAACCAGCGCCATTCGTCCGCTGCCAGTCCACTCGCTCGCCAGCCGCGATCCCGCAGCAGACGGATGGCGGCCAGACCGAGGCCGCTGCCCAGATAGAGCAGCCCCGCCAGCAGCAAGGCGGGCAATTCGCCCACCAGCATCTTGACCAGCGGCGTGCTGCCGCCGAACAGGGCGGCCGCGGCCAGGGCCGGCCAGATGGCCGAACGGAAATCGCTCATGGGAGCCTGCACGCAGAACGCCGGCACGACGATCGTGCCGGGCATGGGTCGAGCTTGGCGGGCCGCACGGGATGACGACGGCCATCGACGCCTGATTTCGCCGCCCGGCTTCCGGCTGCGAGCACGTCAAGCCGTTCCGGCGGGTCAGCCGCTTCGCTCAGGCGGGCATGGCGGTTCTCAAGGGCAAACAGGCTGTTTTGCATGCGGCGTGATTATCCGGATCGGGGTGTATAGGAGCGTCCATAGGTAAGCAGCCGCAATGCATTGACCACAACCACCACGGTGGATCCCTCATGGACCAATACCGCCAGCCCGATCCCCGCCCAACCGAACAGGGTCGCGGGAATCAGCAATGCCACCACGCCCAGCGACACCCACAGGTTCTGGCGGATGATGCGCCGCGAGGCGCGGCTCAAGGCCACGGCAAACGGCAGCTTGGAGAGGTCGTCGGCCATCAGCGCCACGTCGGCGGTTTCCAGCGCCACGTCGGTGCCGGCGCCGCCCATGGCGATGCCGACCGTGGCGCGCGCCATCGCCGGGGCGTCGTTGACCCCGTCGCCGACCATGGCCACCTGGCCGTAGCGTTGCCCGAGTTCTTCCATCGCCTTGACCTTGTCTTCCGGCAACAGCCCCGCTTTCACTTCGTCCAGACCGACCGCGTCGGCGATGGCGCGGCCCACGCGCTCGTTGTCCCCGGTGAGCATGATGGTCTTGCGGATGCCGAGTCGATGCAGTCGCGCCAGCACCTCGCGCACATCCTCGCGCGGCGTGTCGGCCAGTCCCAGGATACCCAGGAACTGTCCGTCCGCCTGGATCAGCATGATGGTTTTGCCCTCGGTCTGGAGGCGCTCTGCCTGCTGTTGGATTTCTTCCGGGATGGCTCCGCCGGCAAACAGCCTGGCGTTGCCGATCGCCACGTTCTGCCCCTCGAATTCGGCGCGCACGCCTTTTCCTGTCACGGACTCGGTCTCCCCCGCCTCGCTCCAGGTCAAGCCACGCCCCTTCGCCTCCGCCACGACTGCCTGTGCAAGCGGATGGGCGCTGCGGCTTTCCACGGCGGCGGCAAGGGTCAGCAGACGCGCCTCGTCTCCGCCGACCGCGACGACATCGGTCACCGCGGGTTTGCCGAGAGTCAGGGTGCCGGTCTTGTCGAAGGCGATGGCGGTGAGCACGCCGAGGTTTTCCAGGTGCGCGCCGCCCTTGATCAGCACGCCGCCGCGCGCGGCGCGGGCGATGCCGGACAGCACCGCCGACGGGGTGGCGATGGCCAGCGCGCAGGGGGAAGCCGCCACCAGCACCGCCATGGCGCGGTAGAAGGATTCGGCGAAAGGAAAGCCGAACAGCGGCGGCAGCACGATGAGCAGCGCGGCGCCCACCAGCACCACGGGCACGAAGATGCGCTCGAAGCGGTCGGTGAATCTCTGGGTGGGGGATTTCTGCGTCTGCGCTTCGGCTACCATCTCCACCATGCGCGCCAGCGTGCTCTCCCGCGCCAGCTTGGTGACCTCGACGACCAGCGCGCCCTCGCCGTTGACCGTGCCGGCAAACACCCTGTCCCCCGGCTGCTTGTCCACCGGCATGGATTCGCCGGTGACCGGAGACTGGTCCACCGCCGAGTTGCCCGATGCCACCGCGCCGTCGGCGGGGAGGCGCTGGCCGGGCTTGACGATCACCCGGTCTCCGCGCTGCAAGTCTTCGACCCGCACCTCGATCTCCGTGCCATCGCGCTGCACGACGGCGGTCCTGGGCGCGAGTTCCGCCAGCGCCTCGATGGCCTTGCGCGCACGGTCCATGGCCATGTGCTCCAGCGCATGCCCCAGGCTGAACAGGAACAGCAGCAGCGCGCCTTCCTCCCACGCGCCGAGCGCCGCCGCCCCGGCCGCCGCGACGATCATCAGGGTGTCGATATCGAAGCTGCGGCTCTTCACACTCTGCCAGGCGTCGCGCAGGGTGTAGAAGCCGCCCGC
>JAJYXA010000279.1 GCA_021791235.1 Pseudomonadota bacterium | reverse complement strand
CACGGCAGGTGCTGGAAGTGCTGCGCGAACCCTTGGAGACCGGCCGCATCACGATTTCGCGCGCGGCGCGGCAGGCCGATTTCCCGGCGCGCTTCCAGCTGGTCGCGGCGATGAATCCCTGCCCCTGCGGCTATCTCGGCCACCCCACCCAGGCTTGCCGCGACACGCCTGATCAGATTGCGCGCTACCGCGCACGCATTTCCGGGCCGCTGCTCGACCGCATCGACATCCAGATCCACGTGCCGGCGCTGACGCAGGATGAGCTGATGCAAGCCGGCGCGGGCGAATCCAGCCACGCCATTCGCGACCGCGTGCAGGCGGCACGTGCACGCCAGATGCAACGCCAGGGCAAATCCAATGTCGCGCTCGGGACGCAGGAAATCGAACAGTTCTGCCGGCTGGATGCGGCCGGGGAAACCCTGCTCAAGCAGGCGATTGCACGCTTGAACCTGTCGGCGCGCGCTTATCACCGCGTGCTCAAGCTGGCACGCAGCGTGGCCGATCTGGCCGGTAGCGATGCGCTCAACACAGCGCATCTCGCCGAAGCCATTCAATACCGGAGACACCCCGCATGAGCGATCCCTACGAATCCTGGCAGGAAGAAAAGCAGTCGGCCTGGCTCTACCGCGTGGTCGCGGAATGCGAACGCGGCACGCCGCGCGAGGCGCTGTTCAACGAACTGGCGCAAGCGGCCGACGATCAGGCGCAGATCTGGCTGTCCGCCATCACGCAAAAAGGCGGCATGCCCCCCGCCCCGTTCCAGCCCGCCCTGCGCGCTCGCGTCGTCGCTCGCCTCACCCGCCTATTCAAGCCACGCGCGATGCGCGGCGTGCTGGCGGCCATGAAGGTGCGCGGCATGGTGCTGTACACGCAAAACCCGCCGCACCCCATGCCGCTCCGGCGCGACGACATCGGCAAGCGCCACCAGAACGGTGCCGCCGGCAACGCCCTGCGCGCGGGCGTGTTCGGCGTCAACGATGGTCTGGTATCGAATGCGGCGCTGATCTACGGCGTGGCCGGTGCCGCCCCGGAACCGTCGATCATCGTGCTCACCGGCGTGGCCGGGCTGCTGGCGGGGGCGTTTTCGATGGCGTCGGGCGAGTATGTGTCGGTGCGGTCGCAACGCGAAATGTTCGAGTACCAGATCGGCCTGGAGCGCGACGAGCTGGAGAAATATCCGCAGGAAGAAGCCGCCGAATTGGCGCTGATCTACGCCGCCAAGGGCATGGACCCGGTCGAGGCGCGGCGGCTGGCCGATACCCTGATGCAGGATCCCGAGCGCGCACTCGACACCCTGGCGCGCGAGGAACTCGGATTGAACCCCGACGAACTCGGCTCGCCGTGGGTGGCGGCGATCTCGTCGTTTGCCGCCTTCACTGCCGGCGCGGCGCTGCCACTGCTGCCGTTCCTGTTCGGCTCTGGCCATGCGCTCACCGTTTCGATTGGGTTGACGGCGCTGGGCCTGTTCGCCGTCGGCGCCAGCATGAGCCTGTTTACCGGCCGCCACACCCTCCTCTCCGGCCTGCGCATGCTGGGCATCGGCGGTGCCGCGGGGCTGGCGACTTATTTCATCGGCGCCTGGCTGGGCGTGTCGCTGGGCTAGGATTCCCCCTTACGTCTGTTCCCACGGCAGCCCGTCGAAACGCCAGCCGTTCTTTGTGCTGCGGTGGCGCGCCTCGTCCATGTCGCCCTCGAACCCGTGCGTGACGTTGTAGACCTCGGGGAAACCGTATTTTTCGAGATAGCGCCCGGCATCTGCAGAACGCCGACCTGAGCGGCAGATCAATACCACTGGGCGATTGACCGACGCGGCCTTGCGTGCGTGGCCCAGAAAATCCGGGTTGACGTCCCAGTCCGGGCCATCCTGCCAGGCTATGTGGATCGCACCGACCGGATGACCGACAAACAGATATTCGATTTCCGAGCGGCAATCAATGAATACCGCCTCAGGGTGCGTTTGCAAAAACTCATGGGATTCCCGGGGGGTCATCTGTTTCATTGCGCGCTCCGCAGTCCATTCCTTACCTACCCTAGCAGATCGGGTTCAAAACCCTAAAAAACAAAAGGCCCCGCTCGTCGGGGCCTTGTTGTTCTTTTCTGCAAAGAATGAAGCACTAGATGGCAATACGCATTACACGTCGTGCATTGAAGCGTGTCAGACCGAGCAGGCCTGCGCCCATCAGCAACAGCGTACCGGGTTCCGGCACACCGCCGCCGCCACTGCTGCAACCGGGAGTTCCAGACGGGGCGTTCGCGCAGGTGCAACCCGCCAGGGAAATCAGTTTGAAATAGTCGTTCCCTGCCTTGGTAGGATCACCCCCGACAAAGGTATTCAGCGCCCCGATCAGCCAGTAGCTGGAATAGGTGTTGTTGGCGAAGTCGTGGGCGCCCGTGCTGGAGCCCGCCAGGATATTGCCAATCAGCGACCAGCCGTTGGACAACAGGCCTGAATAAGACTGTCCGGCAAGGCTGGCCGGGCTGCCTGCCCCGGTATACGCCATGACCGTGAAATCGGAATCGGTTTGCACCCATCCGGCAGCGAAGGACGTGAGATTCACCTTGTCGGTGAACGAGAACAGGATGGAGTCCGCCCGCTCATTGTTATCGATCGCATGCTCAGGGCTGTTCCCCTCATTGGCATCCCTGCCCGACGTTCCGCCCGTGCAATTGGAATAGCCGGAACAATCGTTATTCCTGACCCCCAACCCGCTGCTGCCGTTCAGGGTAATGTAGGCCGTATCCAGCTGGACATTGGCCGAGCCGACCGTATTGGCCCATCCTGAAGCGGTGGCCGTGATTCCGCCCTGGGTATTGATTTTCGTATTATTGAAAGTCCAGGTGTCGCAATTGGAGCTGGTCGTGCCGCCCCCGCCGCAGTTCGTCCCCTGGTTTGAAGAATACGTGGCGTGCGCAGCATCCATCATTCCCAGCCCGATCGCCAGAACGCCAACCGCCCTTGTTAGGTGCCAGAGTTTTCCAGTCATTTTCTTTGTCCTTATTTATCCCAAGGAATACACGCCCCACTAAAAGCAATACGCGTACCAAAAAGTTTTTCTCATAACATTTCAAACAGATACATATAAAATTCACAACAAGCCCGATCCTTTTGGGCCCATTGTGTAAAAAAAACCGACTCAATATCCGACCCGAACACGCCCAGGCCGCTTATCTGCTGGCCGCACCCTTGCGCCTGAGTGCTTCGGCCAGGTGGTCGCGTATCTCGGGATTGCCTGGAGATCGCACCTGGGCTTCACGCAGATAGCGCAGGCCTTTTTCCACCTGTCCCGCCTCCACCAGCGCCCATCCCAGCGTATCGATCACATTGGCGTCGCTCGGCGCCAATTGATAGGCTCTTTGCGCTACCGCCAGCGCGCCCGGTTGTCGCCGCTTGAGCATGACGTAGGCCAGATCGTTATGGATGCCGGCGTCATTGGGCAACAGTTTGCTCAGCGCTTCATAATGCTGCTGCGCCAGATCCAGCTGCCCCGCCTGTATGTAGGCTCCCGCCAGGACACGGCGGGCAGCGGGATCAGAGGGATTGCTGCCGACCCAGGACTGGATGAATGCCAATGCCTTGGCGTTGTTTCCCGACCGGCTATAGGCGTTATACAAACCGATCGCGTGGGCCGCGTTTTTCTCAAGGTTGTAGGCGCTGCCGTATGCAGAAATGGCCTCCCCATAACGCTGGCGTTGCATGGCAATGTCGCCGAGCAGCTGTGGTACGGCCGCCTCACGGGGGTACTGGGCAGCCAGGGCACGGGCCTGTTTTTCAGCCGCATCCAGATTGCCGGAGCGTTTTTCAAGGCCGGCCTTGCTCAACAAGGCAGGGAAGTAACCCGGCTTGCTCAGCAAGGCCTTGTCCAGCGAATAACGCGCCGCCTCGTAGTCACCTGCGCTGATTTGAAATTCGGCCGCGCGCTGCTGCCAGTCGGCATCAAAGCCGGCCAACTGGGTAATCTGCCTGAAATTCTCGGCGGCCAGGCCACGATTTCCGATTGCCAGGTAGCTCCGGCCCAACGCCGCCAGCGCCTGTAAATTATCCCGATTGCTCGCCTGCGCTGTCTTGGCGATGTCCAGCGCTTTCTGCGCATCCCCCGTGCCCAGATACAGCTCGACCAGCATGAGGTTGGGCCGAAGGCTTTGCGGATTGAATGACCTCGCCTTCTCAAGCCAGCGCACGGCCTCCTGCGTGCGGCCGGCGGCAAGCTCCAGTTGTGCCAGCTCAACCAACGCATCCAGGTTTTTCGGTTGGTCCTTGAGAAGGGCCAGCAGGCGCCGGCGCGCGTCTTCCGGCTTGCCTTCATACCGGTCCAGGCGCGCCAGATTGAGTGTTGCCGGGGTAAAGCCCGGATTTTTTTGCAACACCAGTTCGTAGGTTTTGCGCGCGCCCGTCCGGTCTTTTGCCAGGCCTCGCGCAACGGCCAGCAGATTCAGCGCGGTCAGATTCTGCGGTTCGCTCCGGGTCACGGCCTGCAAAATCTGTATTGCCGGCTTGGTCTGGCTCTGCTTGAGATACATGATGGCCAGCGGGATGCCTGAGTGGGCACGGCCCGGGGTCTTCGCATAGGACTTTTGCAACTGCGCCATCCCCTGCGCTTCCTGCCCGGTACCAATCAGGCTCAAGCCAAAATTCGCCGTGATATCCGGGGCGCTGCCGCCGCTCATCGCGGAAGCCTGCTCAAGCAGGGAAACCGCCCTGGAGTGCTGGCCCAGTGCCATATACGACGTTGCCAGCATGGACAGCGCCTGGGGATCATTGGGCTGCGCCCGGGTCGGGCCTTCCAGCAGCGCAATCGTCTTGGCGTAATCCTGCTCGCTCATCAGGATGGCAGCCATGATCTTGCGTGCCCCCAGGTGCTGGGGGTATTTGTGGAGATAGCTGCCCAGATACGTTTTGGCCTTTTCATTCTCGCCGAGGCTGTAATGCGCAATGCCGCCCAGCAGCACCAGTTGGGGACGCGTCTGCACGGCCTCGAAAGGCAGGGCATCGAGTGCGCTCGCCGCTGCAACGAGCGCATTGCGGGCGTCCGCATCCTTCCCTTGCCGGCCGGCCAGGAGCGCCTGCAGGTAGGCGCTACGTGGATCGCTGGGGAATTTCTTCTTCAGCACCGCCACATCCCGGGCGGCCTCCTCGTTCCGGTTGAGGTCTAGCAGCAGGGAAGCCCTTGCAATCAGCGCATCGAGATAATCGGGCTTCAATGCCAATGCCTTGCCATAGCCTGCCAGCGCATCCTGGACATTGCCCTGGGCATGGGCAATCGAGCCCTTCATGTTCCAGCCGGAGGGGTCGGCCGGACTTTTTGTGATCGCCCGTTGCGCCATGGCTGCGGCATCCGAAAAATTGCCGCTGCGCAAATAGGCCATCGACTGTGCAACCAGCGCGGCCGGATTATTGGGGGCGATCTGCCGGGCTTGCTCCAGCGACTGGACCGCTGCGGGCGTCTGGCCTAGATCGATTTGCGCGTAGGCACGGGTGACCAGCACCTTGTATTTCACATCGGGCGGGAGTCCATCCGGTGAAAACCGCTCCAGCAAATCCTGATTTCTGCCCAACAGGTTGTAGACCTCGACCTGCATGGCGATGATCTGCGAGCGATCCGCACCCAGCCGCTCTGCGTCCGCCAGCACACGTTCAGCACCCAGCGGTGCGCCGCTATCGAGGTAGGCCTTGCCCAGCAGGACGAGGGCCGGCAGCATTTTGCTGTCCTGCTGCAGGGCATTCTTCAACTGGACGATGGCGCCCTTGGTGTCCTTGCGGTCCATGCGCACCAGCGCATCTTCATAATAGTCCGAAGCTTTTTCCGCACGGTCGGCAGCAAGCACCGCATGGGGAAACAGCGCACCCAGCAAAAGGATCAACAGGATTCGATTCAATGGCTTTCGTGTGGTCATCCAAATGCTCGCGGTTTCGTGTGCCTGGGTTTTGTGTAGCGAGACCTCAGCAATTATCAGACCAGTCCCGCTGGCGCTTTTCATGCCCACCCAGGCGGGATGCCGGTTCATGCCCTGTGGCAAACCGGATAGGGCTGTCGACATGTCAACAGCCGCAACGAGCTCCTTGTCAGGCGGTGATAACATTCGGGTTTGTCTGCATCCACCTGCCTCATGTCCAACCGCACCGACCTGATCCGTTCCCTGCTCGCCCAGCGCATCCTCATTCTGGACGGCGCGATGGGGACGATGATCCAGTCCTACAAGCTCGGCGAAGCCGACTATCGCGGCACGCGCTTTGCCGATTTTGCGCACGATCTCAAGGGCAACAACGATCTGCTCTCCCTGACGCAGCCGCACATCATCAAGGAGATCCACGGCAAGTATCTGGCCGCGGGCGCCGATATCCTGGAGACCAACAGCTTCAACGCCACCTCGATTTCCATGGCGGACTACCACATGGAACATCTGGTGCCGGAACTCAATTTCACCGCCGCCCGGCTGGCGCGCGAAGCCGCCGACGAGGCGACCGCGCAGAATCCGGACAAGCCGCGCTTCGTCGCCGGCGTGCTGGGTCCGACCTCGCGCACCGCAACCATCTCGCCGGACGTCAACGACCCCGGCTTCCGCAACGTCACCTTCGACCAGCTACGCGCGGCCTATCTGGAGGCGATCGACGGCCTGGTAAAAGGCGGCGTCGACATCCTGATGGTCGAGACGATTTTCGACACCCTCAACGCCAAGGCCGCACTGTTCGCCATCGAGGAGTACTTCGATGCCCACCAGTTGCGGCTGCCAGTGATGATTTCCGGCACCATCACCGACGCTTCCGGGCGCACGCTGTCGGGTCAGACCGGCGAGGCCTTCTGGAATTCGGTGCGCCACGCACGGCCGCTGTCGATCGGCCTCAACTGCGCGCTTGGCCCGGACCTGCTGCGGCAGTACGTCGAGGAACTGTCCAGCAAGGCCGATGTGTTCGTTTCGTCCCACCCCAACGCCGGCCTGCCGAATGCCTTTGGCGAATACGACATGGACGGCGCGCAAATGGCAGTGCACATCGGCGAATGGGCACGCTCGGGGCTGCTGAACATCGTCGGCGGCTGCTGCGGCACCACGCCGACCCACATCGCAGCGATCGCCAAGGCGGTCGAGGGCGTCGCGCCGCGCGTGCCGCCGGTGCTCGAGCCGGCAATGCGCCTGTCGGGGCTGGAGCCGTTCAACGTCGGCAAGGACAGCCTGTTCGTCAACGTCGGCGAGCGTACCAACGTCACCGGCTCCAAGGCTTTCGCCCGCATGATCCTCGAAGGCCGCTATGACGACGCGCTGTCGGTCGCGCGCCAGCAGGTGGAAAACGGCGCCCAAGTGATCGACATCAACATGGACGAGGGCATGCTCGA
>JAJYXA010000046.1 GCA_021791235.1 Pseudomonadota bacterium | reverse complement strand
GAGCTATGTGAAGCGGACCGGCGTGGCCAGGAAGCCGCTGCGCAAGGGTGAGAAGCTGCGCGAAAAGATCGACGCCCAACTCGCCGCCATCAAGCAAGCACCCGCACTCGTCCGCTCATTCTTCCTCGCCCCCAGTGTAGCCTATATTACCGACTGGTGAGTAATTCCCCAGGCTCCTGGTCTTCATCACAGAGTCCAGCTAGCTCAGTGGCTGGTTCATGCGGAAAGGGAACTCAGGCTTCGTATGAGCACACTGCATCTGCATCTGAGGCATTTCGAGACGTTTTTTTTAGCGGCGCGGCTGGGCAGCTTCACGGCGGCGGCGAAGCGGCTGAATTCAACGCAATCGGCGGTTTCGATGCGGATCGCCGAGCTGGAAGCGCGTTTCGGCGTCTCGGTGTTCAATCGCCTCAATCGGCGCATCGTCCTCACGCCGAAGGGCGAGGAGCTGATGGAATATGTCGAGCGGCTACTGCGGCTGGTCGAGGAAATCCAGGAACACGTCGCGGCACCGGAGGCGGTTTCGGGCATCATCCGCATCGGGGTGACGGAAGTGATCGCCCAGACCTGGCTGCCCGCCTTCGTTGAGACGCTGCACAGGCGGTACGTCAACGTAAAGGCAAAGTTCACTGTGGCGCTGACACAGGAAGTCATGGAGCGCCTGCAGGGTGGCAGTCTCGATATCGCACTGGCGCCGGGTATTTCATTCGAGACGGGCATACAGGCGCGATCGCTCGGCACGGTGGAATTCGCGTGGATGGCGGGGCGGATGCTGGAATTGCCGGAAGGAAAGCTCGGTCCGGAGGCGTTGCAGGCGCAGCGTATCATCGTGCTGCCAAAAGCCTCGTTTCATTACCGCGGCATCGAGGCGTGGTTTCAGGCGCATGACGTGCTTTACCGGCCGAGCGACGAATGCAACAGCATGAGCGTGGTGGCAACGCTGACTGCCTCGAATGTCGGCATCAGTCTCCTGCCGCCGATCTGCTATCGGAGCGAGCTGGAGCGGGGCGAACTGCGCATTATCCATACCGTGCCGCCGCATCAGCCGGTCGAGTTCTTCGCTATCACGAAGCCGGATAAGTTCGACGCGCTCAACCGGCTGGTGGTGGAGCTGGCGGTGGAGGTCAGCACCTTCAAGAAGTCGATCTAGCGTTTTCCCTTGCGCGGGCTGCGTAGGCGGCGAGGCGCGACTTGAGGCCGGGGACAGCAACGCTGCGCGCCAGCATCGCGAGGTCGGCGTCGGGGTCGGGGGCGGGCTGGCGCGTCTGGGTGACGAGGGTGACGGCGGCGCTCGCATCGAGCGCCGCGAGGCCGTTCGCCAGCCAGTTGATTTCCGCCTCGATCGCCTCGGCGTCGCGTACTGCGGTGAGAAGACGGCGGGAGAGCGCTTCCTCGGCGGTGACGACGCGGCCGGAGGACAATATCGCCTGCGCCGCGGCGGCACCCGTCAGTGCCGCGAGCCGGCGGGTGCCGAGGGCGACGCCGAAGCCGTAGCCGGGAAAGCGGAAGCGTGCCCCTGGCAGGGCGAGCCGGTGGTCGCATGCGGCGACGATGTCGGCACCTGCGCCGAAGGCGGCGCCCTGCACGCGAGCGACGGTCAGGAACGGGGAGGCGGCAATGGCTTGCAGCATCTGCTCGATGCGGATGAAGCGCAGGGCTAGGGAAGCGTCGGTTTCGGCCTCGCTGTCGGAGAGATCGAAGCCGGCGCAGAAGTTTTTTCCCTCGCCTTGCAGAACCAGGACGCGGGTGGCGTTGGTCGCGGCCAGCGCCAAGGCTTCGAGCAGTGCTTCGACAAGCCCGGCGCTCAGGGCATTGGAACGGTCGGGCCGTTGCAGGGAAAGACGGGTGAGGCCACGTGCATCCGGCCCTTCGACGGCGAGCATGCTTATGACGTCTCCGGAGACAACCATTCCTCGAACACGTCTTCGGTGTGCTGTCCGAGCGCGGGCGGCATGAGGCGGATGCCAGGTTCCATGCCGGAAATGCCGACGGGAAAATCGACCGTGCGGGTCTCGATGCCGTTGGGCAGTACGATGGGGCGCACCAGCCCCATGGCGGCGACGTGCGGGTCGGCGAGGATCGCCGCGAAATCGTTGACCGGGGCGCAGGGAATGCCGGCGGCGGCGAAACCCTCCAGCCAGTCGGCGGCGCTGCGGGTGCGGAAGACCGG
Organism: Pseudomonadota bacterium; assembly: GCA_021791235.1. The sequence goes on along the minus strand of JAJYXA010000046.1, from coordinate 5,166 downwards.
GGCGAGAATGGCTTCCAGCTCTTTCTGGTTCGCCGCACGCCGGCGTTGCGGGGTAAAGCGAGGATCCACGGCGAGGTCGGGCAGACCGATGATGTCGCAGAAGCGGCGCCACAGCGCCTCGTTGCCGGCGGCGACCACAAAATGCAGGTCGGCGGCGCGGAAGGCTTGGTAGGGCGCGTTGCGCGGATGCGCCGAGCCGAGGCGGTGTGGCACCTTGCCCGAGCCAAAGTATTCGCTGGTCTGCAGCGCGGATATGCCGAGCAAGCAGCCGAGCATCGAGCAGTCGATATGGGCGCCCTCGCCGGCTTCGTCGCGACGGCGAAGGGCGGCGAGGATAGTGTAGGCGGAATAGAGGCCAGCGACGAAATCGCCCACCGGCACGCCGCACTTGATCGGGTCGGCCCCGTCTTCGCCGGTGACGCTCATCAGTCCGCTCATCGCCTGAATGGTGACGTCGAAGGCGCCGCGTTCGGCATAGGGGCCGGTCTGGCCGTAGCCGGAGAGCGAGCAATAGATGATGAGCGGATTCGAGGCGGCGACGTCATCATAGCCGAGACCTAGGCGCGGCAGAACGCCAGGGCGGAAATTCTCGAGGACAACATCGGCCCTAGCGCAGAGAGCGCGGAGGCGTGCAAGATCGGCCGGGTTCTTGAGATCGACGGCGATGCTGCGCTTGTTGCGGTTGAGGGAGGCGAAATTGGCGCTATATTCCCCCCCTTCCGTATCGCCGGTGGCCACCATCAGGGGCGGCCAGTCACGCATGCCGTCGCCGCCGTCGGGCCGCTCGACCTTCACCACGTCGGCGCCGAGATCGGCCAGCAGCATGCCCGCGAAGGGGCCGGCCGCGATCTGGCCGAATTCGAGAACTCGCAGATTGGCGAGAGGGCGTGGCGGCATGCGAAACTCCATGGCTTCAAGGCGAATTCTTGCGCGCGAAATTCAATAGGGCGCAAAGGCGGGGGCGAAGAAGAGATAGACCACGCAGAAGAAGAGCGACATCAGCAGGAAGCTTGCGAAGGTGAAGCCCAGAACCCGACGGACGCCGACGCCGGCAATCGCTACCAGTGGGATCGCCCAGAACGGTTGCAGCAGGCTGGAGACCAGTTCGCCAGTCGCCACCGCCATCGACGTCGCTGGCAGTGAGGCATGCAGGCTTATCGCCGCCGGCACCGTGAACGGGCCCTGCACCGCCCAATGGCCGCCGCCACTGGGGATGAAAAGGGTGATTATGAGCGAGCCGACATAGCTCCAGAAAGGCAGCGTCCAGCGCGAGGCGACGTGAACGAAGGCGGTGGAGATGACGCCGGCGAGTCCGGTCGCCGACATGATGCCCATGATGCCGCCGTAGAACGGATATTGCAGCATCATCTGTCCGGTGACGCGCGCCGCCGAGGAGATGGCGTCGACATAGGCGCCGGCATTGCCGTGGAGCAGCAGGCCGAGGATGAGGAAGATGAAAATGACGCTGTTGATATCGAGCGAGACGCCGTGCATCGACCAGTCGAGCCCCATATAGGCGAGACCGGCGACGACGAAGACTAGGGTGCAGAGGGGCGAGTTTTCGAGGCGGCTCGCGAGGCTGTCGCGCCGCTCGCGAGCGGCGGGCGCGGATTCCTCGGCTAGGACAGCCGGGTCAATCGCGATGGCGGCATGATCGGAAGGACGGATCATCAGATAAAGCACCGGCAGGACGACCATCGCCACGAGGCCGGGGACGATTAGCCAAGGCGCGAACACGGTTTGCGACAGCGGCACGATGTGGTGCGTCATCTCCTCGATGAAGTTAAGCGGGCTGCCTTGCGTGGCGATCGAAAGCCCTATCGAACTTGACATGCCGGTGAAGGTCCACAGCACCCAGGCGCTGTAGCTGGCGGCGACCAGCCAGGCAAAGTCGACGCGGATGCGCTTCGCCACCTCCTTCGCTAACATTGCCCCGATGACGAGGCCGAAGCCCCAGTTGAAGAAAGACGCGATGCAGCCGCCGAAGAATACCACGGCGAGGGCCGAGCGCGGCCCCACCGCCAAGGCGCAGGCTTTTTCCAGGACGCGCCTGACCGGGGCGGCGCTGGCGAGGGCATGGCCAGTGACAAGGATAAGGATCATCTGGAAGGCGAAGGTGAAGATATTGGTGATGCCGGCATACCAGCCGAACAGAATGTGCTGCGGCGTGCCGTGTGGGGCGACCAGCACGGCGGCCAAGGCAGTGATGATTGTTAGCAATATAACCAGCACGAACGGGTCCGGCATGATGCGTTCGAACAGGTAGACGCAATAGCCGACAGACCTTTGCAGAAAGGTGCCGTCGAAGGTCATGGCATCCGCGTTGCCCGGCTCGACTGTGACGTTGCCTGAACCACTCATGGACGTTCCTCCGCTTTTGTTTTTTCTAATCCGACCGACAAGCCCGTCACCTTGAATCCAGGCGGCAGAGAAATTCTTGAGTCATAAGCCAGGGAGTTACGATATCTGCCACGCAATCAGATATCTATTTGATCGCCGGATTAGCAGCGATATACCCGTCTCCGCTTTCCGCGGGAGCGGCGACGAGCCGGAGCGGCGGGTCAGGCCACGGTGACCTCCCGTGGCGGTGCGGCTTCGGCGCGCTCCAGCTTCATCAGAAGCTGGCGAGCGCGGCGCAAGGCGGCATCAGTGCGCAAGAACACCTCGGAATAATCGGCGTCGGGGTATTCAAACATCTTCTGCTGCTTTTCGAGCGCCCATTGATCCTCGGCCATGACGGTGGGAAAGGTTTCGACGAATTTATCCAGCACCGGGCGAGAGGGATCGCTTTTGCACATCAGACCTTTCGGCAGGTTGACGATGAGCCGCCAGACATGGTTGCGACGGTCGACCGGCGTGTGAGCGTGCAGAATGATGTAGCCGCGCTCGCTGGCAGCATCGCCCATTTTGCCTTCCGGCCAAACGCGCATCTGCACCCGAGTGAGCCCGGGGTTGAGCATGAAATGGGTGTGGTGGCGATCCACTTTTTCATAACCGAAATATTCTTCCAGGAACGGCGGCTGGCGGTAGCCAGAGACCTCGCGGACGGTGCCGACATAGGCGCTTCCGTCTTTGACTCCCTCTTCGAGCTTCACCGGGATTTTGCTGTTCTCGACATCGCCGATATTGCCGTCGTGCAGCGGAAAAAAATGCGTGATGTCGAGAAGGTTCTCGATCAACAGCAAGGAATTGCAGGGCACTGCCACCGGGCCTTTCACGTCCGCGGTGTCCCAGTCCGGGCTAACGACTTCCTGGGTGCGGGGCGGATGCGTGCCTTGGGCGAGGGCGGGGTCGCCCGGCCAGACCCATACAAGGCCGTCCTGCTCCATCAACGGTACCTCGCGCAGCTTCGCCGCCGGCGGGATCATTCCGTCGGGATGGGCGGGAACACGGACGCAGGCGCCGGCCGCGTCGTAGCAGAGGCCGTGATAGGCGCATTGCAGCAGGCCGCCCTCGATCAGCTTGCCCGCTGAAAGCGGCATGCGCTTGTGGCAGCAGCGGTCGTCGAAGGCGACGACGTTGCCGGCCTTAGTGCGCCACATCACGATCGGCCGCTCCGCCACGACCTGGCCTTGCAGGACATCCTTTTGGAAATCCTGTGAAAGGCCGACTATATACCAGGTGTTCTTGACGAGTACGTCGCTGTTCATCGTGGTTGTTTCTCCCTAAACCGTAAGCACTAATCGGCAAGGGAGGGCCGCAAATGTCAAATAATTATTGCTGATTGAGATTTGTCAGCTTTTCGAATGAATTTATTGCAGCGCAGCATTTCTCATTAGTTTTGACGATGGTGTCGTATCAGATTTTCTTCGTTGCATGCGGGGATTGACGGGGCAATTTGGAACCGGAAACGTCCATGGATATATGTCAATGAAGCTGCGTATCGATGACGTCAGGATTCTGGCGGATGGCATCAAGGCGTTCAGGCTCGTCGACCCCGGTGGCGCCGAGCTGCCAGAATTTTCGCCGGGGGCGCATGTCGACCTGAGGCTGGGGAACGGGCTGATCCGCCAGTATTCGCTCTGCGGCGACCCGGCCGACCGGCACGGTTATATGCTGGGGGTGCTGCGCGAGACGGCGGGCGGCGGCGGGTCTCGCTACATCCATGACGAGCTCGGCGTGGGCTCGATGGTCGAGACCTCGGCGCCGCGGAATAATTTCAAGCTGGTGGCGGCGCCGCGCTACCTGTTCGTCGCTGGCGGGATCGGGGTTACGCCAATTTTGCCGATGTTGCGGGCGGCGCGGCGGAGCGGCGCGGATTTCCGGCTGTTCTATTGCACGCGCTCGCCGGCGCGGACTGCGTTTCGCGAGGAATTGCTGGCGGAGGGCGGCGACGGCTCCGTCGTCATTCATCATGACGGTGGCAATCCTGCACGCGGGCTCGATTTCGCGGCACTGCTCGCAGCGCGCGAGCCGGGCACGCAGCTTTATTATTGCGGGCCGCCGGGGCTGATGACGGCGATCGCCGCCGCCTGCCGCCACTGGCCGGCGGATGCGGTGCATTGCGAGCATTTCTCGGTGCGGCTGAAGGAGGCTGGGGTCGAAACCCCACCGAACCGAGCTTTCCGCGTGCGCATCGCCGATAGCGGCGTGGAATATGAAGTGCCGGCTGATCAGACGATCGTAAACGTGCTGCGCCGCAACGGCGTGACGGTGGATACATCCTGCGAGGACGGGTATTGCGGCACCTGCATGACCCGCTATACGGCGGGCGAGCCGGAGCATCGCGACACGGTGCTGGATGCGGAAAGCCGCCGATCCTATGTTTTGATCTGCTGCGCCCGCTCGAAGACGCCAGTTCTTGAACTGGATATGTGACCGGTAGGTTTCACCGTATCCATGCGGCGTAGCACGCGGGGCGCTGAATACCGCGATTTTTCTGAAATTCCTGCGCCGCCTGGTGAAGGACGCCGATCGCAAGCTGTTCGTGATCGTGGACAATCTGCGTGTGCACAAGGCCAAGGTGGTGACCGCCTGGGTGGCCGAGAACACCGATCGGATCAAAGTGTTTCCTGATTACGCACCTTGCTCAGCCGACTCTGCTGTGGTTCAGTTGCTCGGATGCGGCGGATTAACAAGGGGTTGGCCAATGGCGCGCAATTCGGTGCAGTTTCAGAAAGGGCTCAGCGAGGCGGAATTCGACCGGCGCTATGGGACGGAAGCGCA
>JAJYXA010000083.1 GCA_021791235.1 Pseudomonadota bacterium | reverse complement strand
CATAGGTCGAGAAGCGGAAGCCGCGCTCGGGGTCGAATTTTTCCAGCGCGTGGATGAGGCCGAGGTTGCCCTCCTCCACCAGATCGAGCAGGGTCAGCCCGCGGTTGGAATAATGCTTGGCGATGTTCACCACCAGGCGCAGGTTGCGCTCGATCATGGTCTGGCGCGCCTCGAAATCGCCCAGCACGGTGCGGCGCGCCAGGGCGACTTCCTCCTCCGCGGTCAGCAGCGGCGCTTGGCCGATTTCGTTGAGATAGAGCTGGGTCACATCGACCTGCGGCTCGTCGAGGATGGCCGATGCCAACTCCTCATTGGTATCCGAAACGGCCTGCTGCTCCATGTCTGTTTCAGCCTGCTCGGGGGTCAGTTCATCTGGTTCGTCGCTGGGTTCGCGGCTCATGAGCGCTCCGGCAAATAGGTCAGGGGGTCGAGCGGTTTTCCATAACGGCGGATTTCAAAATGCAACTCGACCCGGTCGGCATCGCTGTCGCCCATCAGGGCGATCTTCTGTCCGGCTGTCACCATGTCGCCTTCCTTGACCAGGATGGTTTCGTTGTGCGCATAGGCCGAGAGGAATTCGCCTGCGTGCTTGACGATCAGCAAACGGCCATAACCGCGCAGACCACTGCCACTGTATACCACCTTGCCGGACGCCACGGCTCGCACCGGCGTATTGCGCGGCCCGGCGATATCGATGCCCTTGCCGCCCGCCGCGCCAAAACGACCGATCACCTTGCCGTCCACCGGCCACAACCAAGTGTCGACCGACGCGCTCGCCACGGATTCTGCCACGGCGGGTTTCGTTTCCGCTGGCGCGGCAGGCGCCGGGCTAGCCGCAGGGGACGCAGCTGCCGTGACCGGATGCGCACCTGACACCTGCGCCCAGTTGGCTTCGGAATAGGCCAGCAACTGCGCCTGCGGTTCGCGCAATACGGGGGGATCGGCCAGCGGGCGGGCGCTCGGTGCCGGCTCGTCGTCGAGCGGCTTGATCTCGACCGCGCCGGCCGGCGGCGTGAGGCGCAGCACCTGGCCGACCAGGATGCGATCGGGCGATTCGAGCTGGTTCCAGATGGCGATCTCGCGGTAATCCAGGCCGTTGGCAAAGGCGATGGCATACAGCGTATCGCCGCGCGCCACGGTGTGCAGGCCGTTGGTGGACGGCGCGATCTGCGGCGTGGCGGCGCGTGCCCCTTCTGCCTTGGCAGCGCGGTGCACCGGCGACCGTTCATCCACCGGCGCCATCCCGGTTGACGAGCAACCCGCCAGTCCCAGCAGCATCGCTGCCAGCCAGGCGGTACGCATGCGGTCCCCGGTGGTCGACTTCATCACGCCACGCCCGGCAGCAGGGGAACGAACTTCACCCCTTCGAGCATGCGCTCGACAAACGCATCGCCCTGACGTTCCATCACGCACAGCGTCTGCGTGGCGTTGCCGAGCGGCATCACCAGACGCCCGCCATCGGCCAGCTGGTCCAGCAGGGCGTGCGGCACTTCTGCAAAGGCGGCCGCGATCACGATGGCGTCGAACGGCGCGAAATCCTTCGCGCCGTGCATGCCGTCGCCGTGCTTGGGCTTGACGTTGTTGACGCGCAATTCACGCAGACGCGCCCGGGTCTTGCCGACCAGCTGGGCAATGCGCTCCATCGACACCACCTCGCGCGCCAGCTTGGCCAGCACCGCCGCCTGGTAGCCGCAACCCAGCCCGATTTCCAGCACGCGTCCGAGTTCGCGGCCGTGGCCGTTCTCGCCGTGGCGCGCCAGTTCGGCCATGCGCGCAACGATGTAGGGGTTGGAAATCGTCTGCCCGAACCCGATCGGCAGCGCGGTGTCTTCGTAGGCACGCGATTCCAGCGCCTGGTCGACATACAGGTGGCGCGGCACGCTGCCCATCGCCGCCAGCACCATTTCGTCCTTGATGCCCTGCTCGCGCAGGCGTTCGACCATGCGGCCGCGCGTGCGGGCCGAGGTCATGCCGATGCCGGCACGTGAGCTCAGGGTTTCAGCCATGCGTTCACGCTGTCCATCTGGCTGAAACGGGTGAGGTCCATTTGCAGCGGGGTAATCGAGACATGGCCGTCGGCAACGGCATGGAAATCGGTGCCTTCGCCCGCGTCCTGCGCGGCGCCGGCAGCACCCACCCAGTACACGGTCTGGCCGCGCGGGTTGGTGGTCTTCACCACCGACTCGGCCTTGTGGCGCTTGCCCAGCCGGGTCACGGACACGCCGTGCAAATCGGCGGAAGCGCAGTCCGGCACGTTGACGTTGAGCAGCATCGGTTCGGTCGGCGGCCGCGTCTGGATGCGTTGCACCAGTTCGGCCACCACGCGCGCGGCGGTGTCGAAGTGCTGCGCGTTGTGGCTGGCGAGCGAGACCGCGATCGACGGAATGCCCAGCAGATAGCCTTCGGTGGCGGCGGCAACGGTACCGGAATAAATCGTGTCGTCACCCATGTTGGCACCGTGGTTGATGCCGGAAATCACCATGTCCGGCATATGGTCCAGCATGCCGGTGACAGCCAGATGAACGCAATCGGTCGGCGTGCCGTTAACGTAATAAAAGCCGCTCGGCGCCTGGCGCAGCATCAGCGGGCGGTCGAGCGTGAGCGAATTGGAGGCGCCGCTGCGGTCGCGCTCGGGCGCCACCACAGTGATGTCGGCGAGCGGCGCGAGCGCCTTCGCCAGCGCGGCGAGGCCGGGCGCGAAGTAACCGTCGTCGTTGGACAGCAGGATACGCATCAGCAGTAGCCTCCGGACAGGGCAGGCAAACGGAACAGGAAACTCATGGTGTTGATGCGAACTTCAAACATGCGCCCGATTCTACCATCGGGTTTTGATCGGTTTTCGGGCCTAGTCGTATTCCCGCGTATAGAACGCATCGAAACTGCTTGGCTGCCCGCCCTGCGCTTCCAGCCGCACGTGCGGCGACAGTTGATAGAGCACCTTGACCACCTGGCTCAGTCCGTCGAGGCTCTGCTCGTAGCTCAGCGTCGCGCGCGAGGACAACCGCTTGCCGACGCTGACCACGGTACCGGTCAGGGATTCGCCGCCGCCCGCACGCACGTCGAAGCTGTCGATGCCCAGGGTTTCCGCCATCTTCGCCTGCAGGTTCACCGACTCGGTCTGGCTCAGCAAGGCCCCAGCCGCCACCTGCAGCAGCACGAATTCCTGCTGGCCGCTGTTTTCCAGACCGTGCCCCAGCACCAGCCAGGCGAGTTTCTCGGTGTCGGGCAGCGCCGGATCGGAATACAGCGTCACCACCGGGTGCTGCACCGTGCCGCCGACCTGCACGCCCACCTTGACGCTCGGCGTTTTGCGCACCGCCAGCACGTCGAGGGCGGGGTTATCGATGGGACCGGCAAAACGCAGGACGCCGCGCTCGATGTCCAGCGTCTGCGCATAGGCGGCATAGCGCCCCTTTTCCACCTGGATCGTGCCCTCGCCGCGCAGTGCCTGATTCACGGTGAAGACGCGCAACTGGCCACCCAGCCGTGCGTCGAGCCCGGCCCCCTTGAACAGGAAATCATTGCCGAGATTGAGGTTGAGATCGAGCGTCAGCGGAAAGCGCTGCGCCGCCGGCTTTTCGCGCGGCGGCCGGCCGACGACGACCACATCGCTCGACAGCTGGGGCCGGCTCGCCTCGGGCATCTCCAGGCGGGCCCGGTCGGCAGTGAGCTCGCCGGTGAGTTGCAGGCGCTTCTGGTCGAGATTCAACTGAGTCACGCCGGACACGATCACGCGGCGGTCGCTGCGGTTGGTGACCGCGAACTTTTCAAACGTCAGCGTGAGGCCGGCCTGCGGGTTTCTCAACTGGGCGTTGCCGCTCACCACGATGCGGCCGCTGCTGCCCTTCAACTCGCCTTCCTGCACCTGCACCCGGTCGTCCGCCAGCAGAAGCTTGAGCGTGCCGTCGGTAATCGACACGCCCTGTTCAGGCATGGAAAAGCGGATCGCATCGGCAGCAATCCGGCCGTCGATGCGCGGCGCCGCCAGGCTGCCGCTGCCGCTGAGTTGCGCATTGAGACGGGCATCGGCGCGGATGCCGACCGGAATGAACGGCCTCAGCAGGCGCAGGTCCGGCACGTCGAATTGCGCGTTCCAGGCGAGCGGTGCACTGCGCGACAGCGTGAACACGGCACCGTCGCGCACCAGCGCGCCCCGACCCTCCAGCCGCAGCTGGCCGGCTTCGCGGGTGTCGGCTGCGAGGCGGACCTTGGCCTGGCTGGCCGCCGCATCCATATCGAGCGTCAGGGCGGTCAGGCCCAGGCTCATCGACGGGTCGGTCAGCCGAACATCGCCCGACTGGCGGCGCAGCTGCAGCTGGCCGTCGAGCGTTTCGCCCGCGTGCAGATTCCAGTCGCCGCTCACGCGCAGGTCGGTAGTGAAGGGCGGCGCGGTTTTGAGCAATCCAAGCAACGGTGCCAGCGGCAGGTCGGCGAGCGTGCCGCGGCTGGCGAGCCGGTTACCCTGGCGGCCGAACTGGTCGACCGTCAGCCGCCCGCCCGCCACGGTCAGGGCCAGACCGTTCACCTGCTGCTGGCTGCGCGACAGCAACATGGTGGCGGGTGCCAGCAGTTTCATCGGCCAGGCGCCCTGCACCTCGGCCTGATTCAATTGCCCACGCCAGACCGTATTCGTATCCAGCCCGCCCGCCAGGCTCGCCGTCGCCTGCCACGCGGGCAGGCGGGCGTCGAGTGTCAGCGTGTGCGCGTTGCGGCGCCCCTGCAGGTTCGCCCGGACAGTATTCACGCGCTGCCCGGCCAGCCGCACCCCGCTCGCATCGAGCTGGCCGTTGAATGTGCCATTGGTCGCAGCCTGCAAGTTCACGCGCAGATTCAGGATGTCGGCGGCGATATCGCCGGGCAGGCGCAGGCCGCTGGCGGCAAGCTGGGCATCGATCTGCAACCGGGCGGGGTCGCCGCTGGCGCTGCCGCGGCTGCTCAGCCGCCCCGCCAGGCCCAGGTTCAGGCGCGCCAGCGCCGGCGCGTCGACGTCCCAGACGAGCCGGTCGCCCGCCCGGCCGTACGCGCCCTTCAGCTTCGCCCGGTTGCCGGCCAGATCCAGATCGATGTCGGCATCGGCGAGATGCCGGTTTTCGTAGCGCAGCCGCCCCTGCCCGCTCACCGGGCGGCCTGCGAGTTCGCCCGGCGGCAGGGTGAACTGCGTCTGCAGGCGCAGCGTCGGCGCCAGGGCACCGCTCATCGCGCCGCGCGCGTTGAGTCGCGCCTGGGGAAATTTTCCGAAACGCGCCGGATTGATCTGGCTGGCGTCGAACGTGGCGGTAAAGGCGCGTGTGGCGTCGAGTTGCAGCGTGCCCCCGGCGCTCAGCCGCCCCGCCTGTCCGGCGAAATTCGCCGATTCAAGTCGCAGCGCCGAATCGGCATGGCTCAGCGTGAACCGGCCCCGGCCCCAGGTTTCGCCGACGTCGGCCGTGAGCGTCTGGCGCGTCGCGTCGCCGTCCAGCTGCAGGGTCGTCTGCAGCCGCGTGGCACGCAACTGGCGATACAGCCCAGCCAGGTTGAGATGCGGGCTGCTCAGGTTCATGCTCAAGCGGCCGTTGCGCCACTGCCCCGATCCGCTCAATTGCCCGGCGGCGCCCAGGTCGATCGCCAGCGCGCTGAAATCGGCCCGTACGCTGTCGCCCACCACCGCACCGGTCAGACTGGCGAGCGGCAAGCGGTTCTGATCGAACCGTCCGGCCAGACCGTTATTGAGGCTGAAGCTGCCGAGCAGACGTTCGCCCGGCTGGCCTTCGAACACGCCGGAAAACGCCAGATCGGCGCCCGGTGCACCCGCCACGAACTGGCGCGGGTCGATGCCCTGCCCGGCCACCAGCAATCTGGGCAAACGCACGCGTGCAAACGGCGCGGCCTCGCCGCTGGCCATGAGGCTCATGTCTTTGGCCTGGGCATCGAATCGGAAGACGATGGCCGCCAGCCGTCCCTGCACGCCGAGCGTAGCGTTGATCGGCACGGGATCCGTGCGCACGGCATCGAAGCGACCCTGCAGCGTGAACGGCGCGTCCTTGCCGAGTTCGAGGCGGCCACTGACGTCCGCCCAGGGTGTGCTGGCCGCCATGCCACTGAACCGGTAGCGGTCGCCATCGTCGTCGATGCGTCCGTGCAGGTTCTTGAAACCGAGCGTCCCGCCGGCATCGACCACGTCGAGATGCGCCACATCCCAGGCAGCCACCCGCACGTCCACCGGCAGGCGCAGGCTGGCGGGCAGCGTCGGCGGCGTCGTATCCTTTTTCAGGATGTCGATGCGCACGGTTTGCGCCGCCAGCAGATCGATGTCGAGCCGACCGCGCAGCAGCGCGCGCGGCTGCCATTCGAGCCGCACGCGCTCCGCGGTGACGCGCTTGGTGTCGGAAGTGAAGACGAGTTTTCCGATGCGGACAGGCACGCCGACATGCCCTTCCAGCCCCTCGACCGCCAGCCGCCCCCCGCTCAGGAAAACCGCCACGTCGCCCAGCCAGCGGAACCCGAGGGTCGTCATCGCCATCCCGGCCCCCACCACGATCAGCAACGCCAGTGCTGCCAGCAGCGCGGCCACTCCCCGGGCGAGGCGCCTCAAAACGACACCCCGAGCGAGAAATGCAGACGGAATTGACGGGTGGCTTCGCCATACGCCACATCGAGGTTCACCGGCCCCACCGGCGAACGGTAGCGCGCGCCCAGGCCGTAGCCGAACACCGGCGACAGCTGGCCCGGGCTGTCGGCCGCATCGCCTGCATCGACGAAAACCGCCATGCCCCAGGTGCGGTCGAAGAAATAGTTGTACTCGACGCTGCCGGTGGCGAGATAGCGCACCGACGCCACCCCGCCGGACAGCGTGCGCCCCAGGCTCTGGTAGGCGTAGCCGCGCACCGAGTTGTCGCCGCCGGCACGGAACAGGAAATCGGTGGGGATGCCGTCGCGCGTATCCGCCAGCACGCCGCCGAGCTCACCGCGCAGGATCAGCCGCCCATTTTCACCGGCGGGGAAATACTGGGTATGGCGGCCGTACAGGCGGATGAAATTGGTATCCGACAGCAGTGCCGCCGCCGCGCCGCCGCCCTGCAAGGTGAGCACGTGACCGCGCCGCGGATAGAACGCGCGGCCCACCGTGCGCTGGGTCCACGCGTAGTTGGCGGACAGCGCCTGGTTGCGCTCGTTGACCACATCGCCGATGGTCTGCTGTTCGGTCTGGTATTGCAGCGATACGGTGGTTTCGATCTGCCCGCGCGTCTGGGTGCGCTTGGCCACCGCCAGCGTGGAACGGGTTTTCTGCCCCTTGATGTCTGCCTGCTTGAGTTGCGCGCCGAGGCTGTTCTCGTAGCTGGCGGACGTGCGCGGCCAGGCGAGTTCCGCCGCACCGGACTG
>JAJYXA010000547.1 GCA_021791235.1 Pseudomonadota bacterium | reverse complement strand
AGAACAGCTGCAGGAAGTTGTTGCTCATCACCAGCATCAGCATCGAGAAGGTGAACAGCGAGATGTAGCTGAAGAAACGCTGATAGCCCGGATCGTCGTGCATGTAGCCGATGGTGTAGACGTGCACCATCAGCGAGACGAAGGTGACGACCAGCATCATCATCGCGGTGAGCGAATCGATCAGGAAGCCGACCTCGAAACGCAGATCCCCCAGCGCCATCCAGGTGTAGACCGTGCCGTTGTAAGTGTGCCCGGCCAGCACGTCCTGGAACACCAGCACCGATGCGATCAGCGACACCGCCACGCCGGCGATGGTGACGACGTGCGCGCCGCTGCGGCCGACGAGACGGCCGAACAGGCCCGCGACGATCGCGCCGAAGAGCGGCGCCAGCGGCACGATGAGATAGAGCGTCTGCATGTCCATCCGCATCAGCCTTTCAGGTGGTCGAGGTCATCGACATTGATCGTGCGCAGGTTGCGGAACAGCACCACCAGGATCGCCAGGCCGATGGCGGATTCCGCCGCGGCGACGGTGAGAATGAAGAAGACGAAGATCTGCCCGTGGATGTCGCCGAGATAGTGCGAAAACGCGATGAAGTTCATGTTCACCGCCAGCAACATCAGTTCGATCGCCATCAAGAGGATGATGACGTTCTTGCGGTTGAGGAAAATGCCGAGCACGCTGATGGCGAACAGGATGCCGCCCAGCACCAGGTAATGCGACAAGGAAATCACGCGCCCTCCTCCCCTGATTGCTTTTCCTCCGCCTGCATCTTGACGATGCGCAGGCGGTCATTGCGCTTGACCCTCACCTGCTCGGCGGGGTCGATGTACCTGCTGTCCTTGCGCCGGCGCAGCGTCAGCGCGATCGCGGCGACGATCGCCACCAGCAGGATCACCGCGGCGAGTTCGAAGGCGTAGACGTAGTCGGTATACAGCAGCCGCCCGAGTTCCTTGGTGTTGCTGTAGTCGGCGGCGTGCGGTGCGGGCGTGGCCATCACGTCGAGCCCGAAATGGCGGCCGCCGAGGATCAGCGCCATTTCGATCATCAGCAGCACGGCGACGAAGCCGGCCAGCGGCAGGTAATCCCAGAAGCCCTCGCGCAATCTGTCCAGGTTGATGTCGAGCATCATCACCACGAACAGGAACAGCACCATCACCGCGCCGACGTAGACCAGCACCAGGGTGATGGCGAGGAATTCGGCCTCCAGCAGCACCCACAGGCCGGCCGCGGTGAAGAAGGCCAGCACCAGGAACAGCGCGGCGTGCACCGGGTTGCGCGCGGTGATCACGCGCAGGCCGGCAAACACCAGGATGGCGGCGAAGAAATAGAAGATTGCGGTCGTGTAGGTCATTTTCTAGGGGCTAGGAGTTGGGAATTAGGGGCTAGGGATGGTCAACCATCGCTCGTGCCCGACACCAGACTTCCGTTTGCCTGCCTCCCGTTTCATCCGTACGTCGTGTTGTTCAATCAAGTGGCGCGCGTAGCGCACCTTCCCTAATTCCTATTTCCTAACCCCTAGCTCCCGGGCACGCTCCGTGCCCTACCGATACTTCGCATCCGCGGCCCTGTCCCTGGCGATCTGCTCCTCGTACCGGTCGCCGATTGCGAGCAGCATGGGTTTGGTGTAGATGAGGTCGCCGCGTTTTTCGCCGTGATATTCGAGGATGCGCGTCTCGACGATGGAGTCGACCGGACAGGATTCCTCGCAGAAGCCGCAGAAGATGCACTTGGTGAGGTCGATGTCGTAGCGCGTGGTGCGGCGGGTGCCGTCGTTGCGCTGTTCCGATTCGATGGTGATGGCGAGCGCCGGGCACACCGCTTCGCACAGCTTGCAGGCGATACAGCGCTCTTCCCCATTGGGGTAGCGACGCAGCGCGTGCAGGCCGCGGAAACGAGGGCTCTGCGGGGTTTTTTCTTCCGGGTACTGCACCGTGATCTTGCGCGTGAACAGGTGGCGCCCGGTGAGCATCATGCCGCGCAGCAGTTCGATCAGAAACAGGCTGCCAAAGAAATGGGTGATCCGTTTCATGGCGCGCTCAATGGAAAAGATACCCATACGGCGTCTGCATCATGGCGCCGACGACGACGATCCAGACGAGGGTGATGGGAATGAACACTTTCCAGCCCAGGCGCATGATCTGGTCGTAGCGGTAGCGCGGGAAGGTGGCGCGGAACCACAGGAACAGGAACAGTACGAAGGCGGTTTTCAGCAGCCACCAGACGATGCCGTCGGGCAGGAAGGTCACCGGCGACAGCCAGCCGCCGAGGAACATCAGGGTCGTCAGCGCGGCGACCAGGATCATGTTGGCGTATTCGGCAAGGAAGAACACCGCGAAGGCCATGCCCGAATATTCGACGTGGAAGCCGGCGACGATCTCGGACTCGCCTTCGGCGACGTCGAACGGCGCACGGTTGGTCTCGGCCACGCCGGCGATCAGATAAACGACGAACAAGGGGAACAGCGGCCAGATGTACCACTGGTGCAGACCACCCGCCTGGCCCTGCACGATGGCGGTGAGGTTGAGCGACTGCGACGCCATCAGCACGCCGACCAGCGCGAAGCCCATGGCGATCTCATACGACACGATCTGCGCCGCCGAGCGCATCGCGCCGAGGAAAGCGTATTTGGAGTTGGACGCCCAGCCCGCGATGATGACGCCGTAGACGCCCATCGAGGTGACCGCCATCACATACAGGAGGCCGGCGTCGATGTTTGCCACCACCAGGCTGTCGGTGAACGGAATCACCGCCCACGCCGCCAGCGCCGGCGCGATGGCGAGGATGGGGCCGAGGATGAACAAGCCCTTGTTGGCGCCGGACGGGATGATGATTTCCTTCATCAGGAGTTTCACCGCGTCGGCGATCGGCTGCAGCAGCCCCTGGAAGCCCACGCGGTTGGGGCCGATGCGCACCTGCATCCAGCCGATGATTTTTCGTTCCGCATAGGTGAGATAGGCGACGCCCAGCATCAGCGGCACCACCAGCGCGAAGATCTTGACCAGCGTCCAGACGACGGTTTGAATGGCGGTCCAGTCCATGCCCACGCTCTCCATCAGACCGGCTCCGCCGTGATCGGCCCGAACATCGGGCCCAGGCCCGCCGTCAGCGGATGGCCGCTCGGGATGCGGATGCAGTTGTCCGGCAGCAGGTCGTCGCGCTGCACTTTCAGGGTCAGCGCGCTGGCGGTCTGGCGCACCGAGACGCGGCCGTTTTCCGCGAGCCCCAGCTTCGCGATCAGCCGGCTGTGCATGCGCGCCACCGGCAGTGCGGCATCTTGCGTCATCTGCAGCGAGGGCGAGCGGCGCACCACGGCGTCGGTCTGGTAGATCGGAACTTCGGCCACCCGCTCCAGGCCTTCTTGCGGGTGCGACGGCGTTACGGCCACGCCGCTGACTTCATTGGTGAGGAAGGCCTGCACCGAGCCGAGGGGCGTGTCGCCCAGCGCGTCGCGCAACACCTCTTTGGAATCGTTGTGGTCGAATCCGGCCAGCCCCAGCATATTGCCCAGCACGCGCAGCACCTTCCACGCCGGACGGGTTTCGCAGAGCGGCTTCACCACCGCGCTGAAGCTCTGCACGCGGCCCTCGGTGTTGATGAAGGTGCCCGAGGTTTCGGTCCACGGCGCAATCGGCAGCAGCACGTCGGCGTAGTCGAGTGACTTGCCCTTGAAGGGCGACATCATCACGACGAAGTCCGCCGCGTTGATGCTGGCCATCGCCGTGACCGGGTCATGCGTGTCGAGTTCGGCTTCGACGCCCAGGAGCAGGTAGGCGGAAAGCGGTTTCGCCAGCATCTGCTGCGCGTTCAGCCCCTTGACGGCAGCCTGGCCCAGCGGGCCGCGCGCGGGAACAGCCCCGACCGCCACCGCGCCGACGCTGTTGGCCGCTTCGCCCAGTACGCCGAAGCTCGCGCCGGCGAGCCTGGCCACTTCCTGCGCCAGCGCGTGGATCTGCGAATAGCCGGGATGGTGCTGCGCCATGTTGCCGAGGAAGACCGCACGCGCCTCCCCCGTTGAGCCTTGGCCGCCGCCCGAGATGCTCTCGGCCATCCTCATCGCAGTGTCGTCGGCGATACCGTGCACGGCGATGGCGGGCACCGGAAGTTTCTTCAGTTCGGCCAGCGCGACACACACGCCGGCCAGCGCTGCGGCAAGCTGAGAAGGCGCGACGATGCGCTTGGCGTGCACCTTGCCGAGGAACTCGTCTTCCGCCGCGTTGATGAGGTTGAGCTGGCCGTACCAGCGCACCGACTCGCGGATGCGGTGCGCCATCAGCGGGTGATCCTTGCGCAGATTGGAGCCAACCACCAGCATGCGGTTGAGGCGCGACATGTAGGTCACCGGCATGCCGAGCCAGAAGCCGCCGTGGGCCTTGTCGTCGAGCGAGAAATCGGACTGCCGCAGACGATGGTCGACGTTGCCGCTGCCCAGGCCGCGCATCAGCTTCTGCAGGAGGAACAACTCTTCCGCCGGGCGATACGGCGTCGACAACGCGCCGATCTGCCCGGCGGGGATCGCTTTCAATTTATCCGCAACGCGTTCGAGCGCCGCCTGCCAGGTGGTTTCGACCCACTGGCCGTCCTGCTTGACCATCGGCTGGGTCAGGCGCTCGGCCGTGTTGAGTCCCTGATAGGAGAAGCGGTCGCGGTCGGCCAGCCAGCATTCGTTGACGTCCTCGTTCTCGCGCGGCAGCACGCGCATCACCTTGTTGTCCTTGACGTGGACTTCGAGGTTGGAGCCGAGGCTGTCGTGCGGGCTGATCGAGGGGCGGCGCGACAGTTCCCAGGTGCGCGCGGTGTAGCGGAACGGCTTGCTGGTGAGCGCGCCGACCGGGCACAGGTCGATGACGTTGCCCGACAGCTCGGACGCCACCTGGTTTTCCAAAAAGGGCATCACCTCGGTGTGCTCGCCGCGCCCCGGCATGCCGAGCTCCATCACGCCGGCGATTTCCTGGCCGAAGCGCACGCAGCGGCTGCAGTGGATGCAGCGCGTCATGTCGGTGGCGATCAGCGGGCCGAGGTTCTTGTCGCGCACCACGCGCTTGATTTCCCGGTAGCGCGACGACGAACCGCCATAGCCCACCGCCAGGTCCTGCAACTGGCACTCGCCGCCCTGGTCGCAGATCGGGCAGTCGAGCGGATGGTTGATGAGCAGGAACTCCATCACGCTTTTCTGCGCGTTGATCGCGTATTCAGAACGCGTGTACACCTTCATGCCGTCGGTCACCGGTGTGGCGCAGGCGGGCAGCGGCTTCGGCGCCTTTTCCACCTGCACCAGGCACATGCGGCAGTTGGCGGCGATCGACAGCTTCTTGTGGTAGCAGAAATGCGGAATCGTGATGCCGGCCTGGTTCGCCGCATCCATGATGGTGTCGCCGCTTGCGACCTGAAGCGCGCGTCCGTCGATTTCGATATTCAGTGTCGCCATTGCAGTCTCAGACCATGCACTTTCTGTGTTCGATGTGGTGCTCGAACTCGTGGCCAAAATGCTTGAGAAAACTCTGCACCGGCATCGCCGCGGCGTCGCCCAGCGCGCAGATGGTATGGCCGCCGATGCGCCCCGCCACGCTGTTCAGCAGTTCCAGGTCTTCCGGCCGGCCCTGCCCGTGTTCGATGCGGTGGATGATGCGGTACATCCAGCCGGTGCCCTCGCGGCACGGCGTGCACTGGCCGCACGATTCCTCGAAGTAGAAATAGGACAGCCGCTCCAGCGCGCGCACCATGCACACCGTTTCGTCCATCACGATGACCGCGCCCGAGCCGAGCATGGAGCCCGCCTTGGCGATGCAGTCGAAGTCCATGGTGCAGTCCATCATGACCTCGCCCGGCAGCACCGGCGCCGACGAGCCACCCGGAATGACGGCCTTCAATTGATGGCCGTTGCGCACGCCGCCCGCCATCGCGAGCAGTTCGGAAAACGGCGTGCCGAGCGGCACCTCGTAGTTGCCCGGCTTGTTGACGTGCCCCGACACGGAGAACAGCTTGGAGCCGCCGTTGTTGGGCTTGCCCAGTTCGAGGAAGGCCTGGCCGCCGTGCTGCACGATCCACGGCACCGAGGCGAGCGTCTCGGTGTTGTTGATGGTGGTCGGCTTGCCGTAGAGGCCGAAACTCGCCGGGAATGGCGGCTTGAAGCGCGGCTGGCCCTTCTTGCCTTCGATCGACTCCAGCAGCGCGGTTTCCTCGCCGCAGATGTAGGCGCCGTAGCCGTGGTGCGCATGCAGCTGGAAGCAGAAGTCGGTGCCGAACAGCCTGTCACCGAGATAGCCCGCCTCGCGCGCTTCCTTCAGCGCACGCTCGAAGATCCGGTAGCAATCGAAGATCTCGCCGTGGATGTAGTTGTAGCCGACGCGCGCGCCCAGCACGTAGCCGGCGATCGCCATGCCCTCGATCAGCTGGTGCGGGTTGTAGCGCAGGATGTCGCGGTCCTTGAAGGTGCCCGGCTCGCCCTCGTCGCTGTTGCAGACGATGTACTTGTCGCCCGCAAACGCCCGCGGCATGAAGCTCCATTTGAGCCCCGTCGGGAAGCCCGCGCCGCCGCGGCCGCGCAGGGCGCTGGTCTTGAGCTCGGCGATGATGGCGTCGGCCGACACTTTTTCCGTGACGATACGGCGCAGCGCCTGGTAGCCGCCATTGGCGACATAGGTCGCGAGCGAGCACGGGTTGTCGAGCGCCTGCGTCCAGCTGCAGACCTGGGAGGTGGGCGTCAGCAGGCTCATTTCAGCTTGTCCAGCAATTCGGACACCTTCTCGGGCGTGAGGTGCGTGTGCATGGCATGGTTGTTGTGCAGGCACATCGGCGCATCGCCGCAGGCGCCCATGCACTCGCCCTCTTTCAGCGTGTAGCGCCCGTCCTCGGTGGTTTCGCCGAAACCGATGCCAAGCTTCTTTTTGAGATGCTCGGCAATCTCGTTCGCCCCCATCAGCGCGCACGGCAGATTGGTGCACAGGGTGATCTTGTGTCGTCCAACCGGTTGGGTGTCGTACATGTTGTAGAAAGTGGCGACCTCGTAGGCGGCGATGGCCGGCATCTCCAGATAATGCGCGACGTATTCGATCAGGTCGGGCTTGAGCCAGCCCTTTTCAGTCTGCGCGATGCGCAGCGCACCCATCACCGCCGACTGCTTCTGGTCGGCGGGGTATTTGGCGACTTCGGCGTCGATCAACGCGAGTGATTCTACGGACAACATCAGCGGTCGATCTCCCCGAAAACAATATCCTGCGTGCCGATGATGGCGACGACATCGGCGATCATGTGGCCGCGGCTCATTTCGTCGAGCGCCGCCAGATGCGCATAGCCCGGCGCGCGGATTTTCAGACGATAGGGCTTGTTGGCGCCATCCGACACCAGGTAGATGCCGAACTCGCCC
>JAJYXA010000583.1 GCA_021791235.1 Pseudomonadota bacterium | reverse complement strand
GAGGACGACAAGCGCCGGACCTGGTACAACGGCACCCGCGCCATCGTGCTGGCGGTGCAGCGCCAGCCGGGCGCGAATACCGTCGAGGTGGCCGAGCGCATCCGCGCGATGCTGCCGCAGATCGAGGCGGAGCTGCCCGACGGCGTGAAGCTGCAGGTGCATTCCGACCGCTCACGATTCGTGGAGGACTCGCTGCGCGAGGTCAACTTCACCCTCATCCTTGCGCTGGGGCTGGTGATCCTCGTCATCTTCGCCTTCCTGCACAATCTGCGCGCCACCCTGATTGCGGCGCTGGTGCTGCCGAGCTCGCTGCTCGGCACCTTCGCCTTCATGCACCTGGCGGGCTACAGCCTCAATAATTTGTCCTTGATGGCGATCACGCTGGCGATCGGCTTCGTGGTCGACGACGCGGTGGTGGTGATCGAGAACATCGCGCGCCATCTGGACATGGGCAAGACCCGCATGCAGGCCGCGCTCGACGGTGCGCAGGAGATCGGCTTCACCGTGCTGTCGATGACGATTTCGCTCGCCGCCGTATTCCTGCCCATCCTGTTCATGGGCGGCATGATCGGGCGGCTGTTCCAGGAGTTCGCGGTCAGCATCGGCGTCGCGGTGCTGCTGTCCGGCGTGGTGGCGCTGACGCTCACGCCGATGCTGTGCGCGCGCGGCCTTACGCACGAGCCGCTCAACAATCCGCTGTCGCGCCTGTTCGACGCCGGCTTCCACCGCTTCCGCGATTTTTACGGCGCCACCCTGCGCGCGTCGATGCGCCATCGCGGCGCCATGCTGCTGTTTTCGGCCGCGGTGCTGGGCGCGATGATCTGGCTGTCCGGCCAGGTCAAGCAGGGCTTCATCCCGCGCGTCGACTCCGGGATGATTTTCGCCAGCGTGCAGTACCCGGAAGGCATTCCGTTCGAAGAGCTTTCAAAGCGCCAGCAGCAGCTTGCGGCCATCGTGCAGCGGCACCCGGCGGTCGAAGGCCTGATGTCCTCGGCCGGGCAGGGCGGCGGCGGCATCGGCGGCGGCAACGTCGGGCGCTTGGTGATCCGCCTCGCGCCGCGCGACACCCGCCCGGGCGCGGATGAGGTCATCGACGCGTTGCGCGCGGCGACGCGCAAGATCGGCGGCATCAACGTCACCTACCAGAATCCGGCGTCGATCAACGTCGGCGCCCTGGCGTCCGGCAGCGACTACCAGCTGACCCTGACGGCGGGTGATTTCGAGGCGCTGAAAACCGCCTCCGCCGCCGCCGAAAAACGGCTGGAATCGGTGCCGCTGATCGATGACGTCGACAGCAACCTCGAATTGCGCAACCCCGAACTGCGCGTCAGCCTCGATCCGATCGAAGCGGCGCGTCTCGGCATCACCGCGCAGCAGGTGCAACAGACCCTGTACGACGCGCTGGGCGGCCGCCGCATCAGCGAAATCTACGGCGCCAGCGACCAGTACGCGGTGAGCATCAAGGCACTGCCGGAAGCGCAGCTGAACCCGGCCATCATCGGCCAGCTTCCCCTGAAAACCGCATCGGGCGGGATCACCCGGCTGGACGCGGTGGCACGGGTGGAAGCCGGCGTGGGCCCGATCGCGGTGCATCACTACGGCCAGCAACCCGCCGTCACGCTGTCGTTCAATCTGGCGCCGGGCGCCTCGCTCGATGCCGCACTGGCTGCCGCGCTGGAGGCGGCAAGGGAAGTGGTGCCGACGGGGGTGACGCTGCAACTCACCGGCGCCGCGCAGAAATTCAAGGAATCGACGGTGCAGCTGCCGCTCTTGCTGCTGTTCACCGTCGTCGTCATCTACATGGTGCTGGCGGTGCTGTACGAGCACCTTGGCCACCCGCTCACCATCCTCACCGCCCTGCCGCTGGCGGGCGCAGGCGCCTTGCTGGTACTGCTGCTGATGGACGAGGAACTCAACATCTTCAGCTTCGTAGGCATCATCCTGCTGGTCGGCCTGGTGAAGAAGAACGGCATCATGATGATCGACTTCGCGCTGACCCGGCAGCGTGCCGGCAAGAGCGCCGAGGATGCCATCGTCGAGGCCAGCCTCACGCGTCTGCGGCCCATCATGATGACCACCTTCGCCGCCATCTTCGCCACCCTTCCCATCGCCATCGGCTTCGGCGCCGGCGGCGAGGCGCGCAGGCCGCTCGGCATCGCCGTGGTCGGCGGGCTGCTGTTCTCGCAGTTCCTCACGCTCTACATCACGCCCACCTTCTACGTCAGCATGGCGCGGATGGAGGCGGCGCTCGGACGCTGGCGCGCGCGTACCGCCTGATTACACCAGCCAGGCCAGCGCGGCGTAGCGCGCCAGCTTGCCCAGCGTCACCAGCAGCAGGAAGCTGCCCACTCCCACGCGCAGCACGCCGGCGACCAGGCACAGCGGATCGCCGACCACCGGCAGCCACGCCAGCAGCAGGCTGGGACGGCCGAACCGGCCGAACCAGCGCTCCGCGCGTGCGACGTGCCGCTCGGTTTTTTCGCTGCGCCGCCGCACCGCCTGCCGGCCGAAGCGTCCCATGCCGTAGGTGATCAGACTGCCGAGCACATTGCCGGCGGTGGCGGTCGCCACGCCGGCCAGCGGGTCGGCGCCCTGGTGCAGGCGATACAGCAGCAGGGCTTCGGAGCCGCCGGGAAACAGGGTGGACGACAGCAGCGCCGAGCCGAACAGGGTCCAGTCCATTATGGGTTGGCCGCTTGACGGGACGCCGCGGCGGGCAGGGGGGCAGACATCGGGCGGTGCATGGCGGGTTGCGGTGAATGAAGGAGCCAGTGTTGCATAGTCCAGGCGTGGGAGGAAAATGACGATTGATTCCATCAATCGGAATGATCCAGATTATCCGTTGGATCGATATATTGATGATCTCTAATATTTCTCCTGTTTTGATTGACATTGCAAATCAACCACACAGGAGCGCATCATGCAGAACACGAAGTCCCCCACCATCCAGAACCTCGAAGCCGCCTTTGCCGGCGAGTCGATGGCGCATGTCAAATATCGCTACTTCGCCAAACTGTGCCGCGCTGCCGGCGACGAGGCCACGGCGCAAGTTTTTGAGTCCACCGCCGACCAAGAGTTGTTGCACGCCTTTGGCCACGCCGAACTGCTGTTCGCCGGCGAGACGACGACGCCGGCCAAGTGCCTGCAGTACGCCATCGAGGGCGAGACCTACGAATACACCGAGATGTACCCGAAGTTCCGTCACGAGGCGATGATCGAAGGCAACACCGCCGCGGTGGCCGAGATGGACGAGCAGATCGCCGAATCGAAGGAACATGCTGAAATGTTCAAGAGCGTGCTGGAAAAGGCCGCCAAGCGTTTCGCCGCGCTGGCCAGGGTGGAAGAGAGGCACGCGAAGCACTACCAGGCGCAGAAGGACAAGATCGCAGCCTGAAAAAGCATTAAACAAAGAGGACGCAGAGGACAGGAGGAAAACCTTCAATCTCCATTGCTTTGCCTCCCCGACCTCCGTGTCCACTGTGTAAGTATTGAATTGAATTTTGAAAGGAAAAATCATGAAAGCTTGGCAATGCATCGTTTGCGGTTATGTGTACGACGAATCCAAAGGCGACCCGGAGCACGGCATCGCTCCCGGCACCCGCTGGGAGGACGTGCCGGAGGGCTGGGAATGCCCGGACTGCGGCGTCTCCAAGGCCGATTTCGAGATGGTCGAAGTCATCGCTGTCCGATCGCCTGCGCACCGGTAGGCGCCCATGCCCGATCGCACCGGAAGGATCATGGCGCGCGTCCCCCACTGAATCCAGGAGGTTTTCATGCATCCCCTCGTCATCGTCGGTTCCGGCCTCGCCGGCTACACCCTGCTGAAGGAAATCCGCAAGCGCGATACGGCGACGCCGGTCACGCTCGTCACGGCCGATGACGGCACGTTTTATTCCAAGCCGAACCTGTCGAACGCGCTTGCCGCCGGCAGGACGGCAGCCGCCTTGGCGAGCGCCAGCGCGGAGAAAATGGTGGCCGATCTCAATGCGACGGTGCGGACGCACACCCGCGTCACCGCGATCGACACGCAGGGCCGGCGCATTCGCACCGACGGCGGCGAGCTGGAATACGGCAAGCTGGTGCTCGCCCTCGGCGCCGACCCGTTTGCGCACGGCCTCGCCGGCAGCGGCGCCGCCGGCGTGCTGGCGGTGAACGATCTGGCCGATTACGCTGCCTTTCGCAGCGCCATCGACGGCAAGCAACGCATCACCGTGCTCGGCGGCGGGCTGATCGGCTGCGAGTTCGCCAACGATCTGGTGCGCGCCGGCTTCACGGTCGACGTGGTGCACCTGGGCGAGTGGCCGCTGGAGCGCCTGTTGCCGGTCGAGGCCGGCCGGCGCCTGGCCGGCAGCCTCGCCGCGCTGGGGGTGAACTGGCATTTCGGGCGCACCGGCAGAAGCGTCGGGCAGACCACAGACGGTTATCGGGTCGAACTGGACAACGGCGGCATCCTCGAGGCCGATGTCGTGCTCTCCGCGATCGGTCTGTGCCCGCGCACCCGGCTGGCGCAGGCGGCTGGCATCCCGGTCGGGCGCGGCATCCAGACCAACGGCCTGCTCGAAACCGGCGCGCCGAACGTCTATGCGATGGGCGACTGCGCCGAGGTCGAGGGCCTCAACCTGCCCTACGTGCAGCCGCTGATGGTGCAGGCGCGCGCGCTCGCCGCCACGCTGACGGGCACGCCGACGCTGGTCGTGTATCCGGCGATGCCGGTGATGGTGAAGACGCCGGCGCACCCGGTGGCGGTGCTGCCGCCCCGCATCGGCGCGGCCGGCAGCTGGAAGGTGGAATGCAGCGACACCGGCGTCTGCGCGCTGCACCTCGACGCCGCCGGCCGGCTGCAGGGCTTCGCGCTGACCGGCGGCGAAACCGGCCGCCGCAACGCGCTGGCCAAGGAAATCGCCGCCTGACGCTCAGCCCGGCGGCTGCAGCGCGTCGATCAGCGGGCAGCTCACCTGGCCGCGACGGCTGGCGCAGCGGTCGACCAGCTGCGCCAGCGCGGCTTCCATGCGCTGCAGGTCATTCAAACGCTGGCGCACATCGGCGAGCTTGTGCTCGGCGATTGCCCGTGCTTCGGAGCAATGGGCTCCGTCGTCCAACTGCAGCAGCTGCGCAATCTCGTCCAGCGTGAAGCCGATGCGCTGGGCAGCCTTGATGAACAGCACCCTTGCCACCTCGGCTTCGCCGTAGCGGCGGATGCCGCCCAGCGGCTTGTCCGGCTCGCTCAGCAGGCCGCGGCGCTGGTAGAAGCGGATGGTTTCGACGTTGACGCCCGCTGCGCGCGCCAAGGCCCCGATGGTCTGTCCCTGGGTGCTCATGTGCCCTCCTGAAAATAGTGCTTGACACCGTAGTATGGTACGGCACTTAAGCTTGCGGCACCTTATCCCAGAAGGAGAAATCATGTCGCAAGAGAAAGCCGGGAACTTGCCCCTCATCGGCGGCGCCATCGCTGCCGTCGCCGCCTCCCTGTGCTGTATCGGCCCCCTGGCGCTGGTCATGCTCGGCATCGGCGGCGCCTGGGTGGCGAATCTCGCCGTGCTGGAGCCGTTCCGGCCCTACTTCCTCGGGGCCGCCATCATTGCTCTGTTTTTCGCCTGGAAAAAGATCTACCGGGCACCGGCCGCCGCCTGCACGCCGGGTTCCCTGTGCGCCACGCCCCAGGCCAACCGGGCCTACAAGGCGCTGTTTTGGGTGGTGGTTGCACTGGTCGCGCTCGCTCTGGTCTTCCCCTACCTCGCCCCCCAGTTCTACTAAAGGAGTCTCGCCATGAAAACCCTCGTTTCGGCGCAAGCCAAAAAACTCGTTCTTGCCTCGATCCTCGCTTTCGCCCTCGCCGACGCTGCATTCGCTGCCGTGCGCACCGTCACGCTGTCCGTGCCCGGCATGTACTGCGAAGTTTGTCCCATCACCGTGCGCAAGGCCCTGGAGAAAGTGCCCGGGGTGTCCAAGGTCAATGTCTCCTTCCAGAAAAAGGAAGCGGTCGTCACCTTCGACGACGCCAGGACCAGCATCAAGGCGTTGGAGGATGCCACCTTCGAGGCGGGTTATGAATCCACCGTCAAAGCCCCCGCTAAAGAAGGGCAAGCCAAATGAGCGAACGAATCCTCCACGTGACGGGCATGGCCTGCGACCACTGCGCCGCGTCCGTGAAACAGGCACTGCTGACGGTGGCCGGCGTGACCCGTGCGGACGTGTCCTGCCCCGAGGCTACGGCCCGCGTGGAAGCGGGCGCGGACACCTCCGTCGCCGCGCTGCTCGACGCCGTGCGTGCCAAGGGCTACGGCGCGGAAGTGGGTGGAGACGCATGCTGCGGCGCCGCACCCGGGACCGCGGCCAGACTCAGCGTCGCCATCATCGGCACCGGCTCGGCAGCCTTCGCCGCCGCCATCCGCGCGGTTGAGGAAGGCGCCGAGGTGACGGTGATCGAGGCCTCGACCGTCGGCGGCACCTGCGTCAACGTGGGCTGCGTGCCTTCGAAGATTCTGATTCGCGCAGCCCACGTGGCGCACCTGCAGGCGCAGCATCCGTTTTCCGGTCTGGCCAGACACGCGCCCGTCCCGGATCGCAAGGCGCTGGTCGCGCAGCAGCAGGCGCGGGTGGAAGAGCTGCGCCACGCCAAATACGAAAGCATTCTGGAGACCAATCCCGGCATCAAGCTGTTGCGCGGCTTCGCGCGCTTCGAGGATGCCAGGACCCTCGTCGTGCGCCGGGCCGACGGCAGCGAACAGCGCATCACGCCAGACCGCATCCTGATCGCCACCGGCCGCTCGCCGCAGATTCCGGACGTGCCGGGGCTCGCCGGCACGCCGTTCTGGACTTCGACCGAGGCATTGATCGCCGAGGAGACGCCGGCACACCTGATCGTGTACGGCGGCTCGGTCGTCGCCCTGGAGCTCGCCCAGGCCTTCCTGCGCCTGGGCAGCCGCGTCACCCTCGTCGCACGGGGCACCTTGCTGTCCAGGGAAGACCCGGCCATCGGCGAAGGGCTCAAGGCTGCGCTGGAAGCAGAAGGGATGCGCATCTTCACCGGCACAAACGTGACAGGCGTGCGCTACGACGGCAAGACGTTTGCGCTTGAAACGACTTCGGGACCCCTCACCGGCGGGCGGCTGCTCGTGGCCGCCGGACGCAAGCCGAACACGGCGGGGCTCGCCCTCGACCGTGCCGGGATCAAGACCGATGAGACGGGCGCCATTGTCGTGGACGATCACCTGCGCACCTCGGCGCCCGACATCTTCGCGGCGGGTGACTGCGCCAACGCGCCCCAGTTCGTGTACGTGGCGGCGGCGGCCGGCACCCGCGCGGCGATCAACATGACCGGCGGCGATGCCGCGCTCGATTTCTCCGTCGTGCCCGCCGTCGTGTTCACCGATCCGCAGGCGGCCACG
>JAJYXA010000014.1 GCA_021791235.1 Pseudomonadota bacterium | reverse complement strand
GTGCTGTCCAACAGCACGTTGTGGGCCCAGGTCTTCAACTGGCCGTTGGTGGCCGAGGAGCCGGAGATGTTCACCACGGCGGTATTGGCGGCGGTGTAGGTGTAGGCGGCGGAGGCGGAACCGGCGACACCGGCGAGGGCTGTGGCGACCGCGAGGGTCAGGGCTTTGTGTTGCATGTCTGTTTCCTTTGATTAGTCAGGTGAAGTCCCGCGGGGCGACGCCCCACGGGTGTGCTGCATTTCTGTTACAGATTGAGGCGGCTCAGGCGACCTTGCGGCGGCGCACCATGTAACCCACCAGGCCGAGACCGGCCAGCATCATGGCGTAGGAGTCGGCTTCCGGCACGGCGGCTGCCGCCGTGTAGGTCAGCACGCCGTTGCTGCCCAGGGTGAAGTAGTCGGCATCGCCGCCCGTGGCATAGGCGGTCTCGGTGGCGATGTTGGCTGCCTTGGTACCGGTGGAGACATACTTATAAAAGCTCATGCTGTTATCCAACCCACTTGCGGTCATGACACCAGGCCAGGTGTATCCCCCCTTGTCATCCCATTTGCCAGAAGCCAAGTCATTGGTTTGCACCGAATTGAAACCATTGGCAGAGGCGTAAACACTCATCACGGTGTTGGAGTTCGGAGTAACGGAGTTCACCACTTGACCAGTGACCGCGCCCACCAACGACAGCGTAGTCAGCATTCCCGTACCGGTACCACCGGTACCTTTAGTAACACCAAAGACGCCCCAGTGAATGTTGGCTGGGTTGGCGATGGTGGCGATATAGCTGGTCCAGGCGCTGTTGGCGCTGAAGTCGAAGGTCTGGTTCTTGGTGGCGTCAAAGCCGGAAGCCAAACCCAGGTCGAAGATGGCGGTGTTGGTGGCGAGCGGGTTGGCCTGGCGGTCTTCGAAGGCATACAGGAACAGGCTGCCGCTGCCGGTCGAGGTGGAGGCGGTCAAGGCGTGGGCCTGGCCGGTGACGCCCAGGGAGGCGATGGCGGCGGCGATCGCGAATTTCAGGTTACGGTTCATTACTCAAGCTCCTTATGGTGAGAAATCATTGGTCGGGGCTGCCCCCCATGATTGCGCGTGCGGCCCGAGGGACCGCCCGACGCAATGCAACCCGGCTTTCTTCGACCTGCCTGAAGACCCGTGGCTTTCCGAACCCGCCTCGCGACGGGGGTGGCTTAACGAGAAAAAACGCCTGATTCCCGCTGTACGAAACAATAGGGGGAGCTTGTTACATGTAGACACGGTGGAACGGCCCCGGGAACTAATCCTTTCGGCTCATATCCATCGCGACTCCGGGCCGCGCGCGGCGCATAGGGCGGGTTAGTGAATAGCGGAGCCTGGCGAGGGAAAACCGTGTATTCCTGTGGGTTTCAACGCATGCCGGGGGCAAGGCACCTTGGCCCCGAAGGCATTACTCCGGGTCGGCCAGATCGCTTTCGTCGCTCATCCGTTCGGCAGCCCACCGGGCGGGCTTGTCGGGATCGGCGTAGATCCGCTGCATCAGGGAATTGATTTCGTACAGCTTCGAGTGCTTCACCGCGCGGGTCACTTCGCGCACCGCGATTTCCACCATCTTCGGTGCGGAAAAGCGCTGCGGCATTCTGGACTTGTCCAGGAAGAAGTCGTGGCACGAGGCCACGGAGCGCGAAAAATAGGAGCGGCAGGCCAAGGGCCGATTTTCATAGATGGCGCAACGCTCGTCGATCAGGAACGCGCAGGGCACGCTGGCCTGGTCGCTGGTCGGCGCGGCGGCGCGGATGGATGCGACGACCCGGGTCTTCTGCTCCGCGTCCAGTTGCGCCTCGATGTGCTGGGCGACGAGCACGGCTTCCTTTTCGGTGAGGACGATACGTTCGTCCTTGCAGCAGTAGGTGCAGCCGAGCCGGCAGGGAATGTCGCCCGCCCGCGCGGCCATCTCGCCGATTTCGGCGTCGGCGACACGCAGCAACTCGCGATAGCGGCCGGAGAAGTCAGGCGATGCGGATTTCGATTGATTCCAGGTCGCGTTGAGGCGGCCAAGGACCTTGTCCGCGACAGCCGTTCCGCTGGCCAGCAGATCGGGGCGCTGGGCAAATTCCGTTTTCAGCCACACCTTGGTATTGGGCACGCGCATGGGAAATTCTCTTCATCAGGAGGGAGTGCGGCCCTACGCGGGCGCATCGATGGCCCTCATATCGGGCAAACTTGCCGAATCACTTTAAGACGCATGGATGACATGCGATGGCATCCTGCGAAGGCAAACATGAGCCATTCGGCTCATGCGCGAGCGCGCCAATATTCATTGCGCGTCGCCACGGACACCGTGGGCGTGCAGCAGTCCCAGCGCAATGGCCTTGGCGACGGCCTGCCCGCGGGTGCGGACGACGAGCTTCTTCATGGTGTTGCGCAGGTGATTTTTGACGGTGAGCATGGACAGGCCGAGGATGTCGGCGATTTCGTCGTTGGTCTTGCCGTCGCGCACCCAGGTCAGCACCTCGACTTCGCGCGCGGTGATGAGGCCGGCGGGCCGCTTGCTGAGGGTATGCGAGCGTGTCTCGTTGGCGAGCACGCGCGCCAGGGTGGCGAGCAGATGCGGCAGCAGGATGTCGACGTAGAGTGCGAGACGGCCGTCGAACGGCGCCCGCACCCGCGAAAAGCTGGCGTAGCCCTTGATCTGGCCGTTGATCCAGCCCATGCCGTGGAAGGCGACGTTCTTCAGTTCGAGGTCGGTCAGGCGCGCATTCCAGCTGCCGGCGTCCTCATGGAGTCCGGCGATCAGGCGTGGCTCGCCGCAGGCCTGCCACTCCTGGGCCAGCTGGTTGATCAGGCCGTCGCCAGGGTGGATGACGCGGTGAAAGTGATCGTCCTTGAAGTAGCGGCAGGCGGTGAAGCGCTGATGCAGCAGATAACCGCTCTCGTCCGCCACCCCGCACAGCAGGATTTCGTGCGGGATGAGCGATTGCACCGGGCCATGCACCCAGCTGAAGAAATGATGACGCAGCGAGACCCGGCGCGAGGCGAGCAGGATGCGCGCCAGATGGCCGCACTCTTCGTCGGTCAGTTCGTTAGTATGGTGCATGGACTCCCCTGTTGCGAGCAGAGCATAGGCACGCGCCATGACAGGAGCATGAAGTTTTTTTGACGCAGGGAACCTTGCGGCGTCCCATCCTGTCGCGGCGTTCACACGCACGTAACGCACCCCCCCTATCGTCGCGGGTCTACTTCCCTCTTATGTCTCCCGCTATGAGCCACGACGAATTGCGCCTGCATCTGGTACACATCCTGAACAACGCGCGGCTGATGACCCTGCTGCAACCGGTGCTCAACCTGGTTGACGGCCGCGTGATGGGGTATGAGGCGCTGTCGCGCGGGCCGTCGAACAGTCCGCTGCATGCGCCGCAGACCCTGTTTCGCGTGGCCGAACAACAGGGTCTGCTGACCGACCTGGACTGGGCGTGCGTGCGCACGGCACTCAAGACCTTTGCGAAGCTGAAACTGCCGGGGCGGCTGTTCGTGAACCTGTCGCCCAGCAGCCTGCTGGATACCAGCTTCGCGCCCGAGGCGATGCTGACGGCGCTGGCGGACGTCGGCCTGGCCAGCCATCAGGTGGTGGTCGAAATCACCGAGAATGCGACTTCGCTGGATTACGCCTTTCTGCGCAAGGCGGTCGACGAACTGCGCGCAGTGGGCGTCGAGGTGGCCCTCGACGATCTCGGGGAAGGCTTTTCCAGCCTGCGCATGTGGTCGGAACTGAAGCCCGCCTTCGTCAAGATCGACAAGCACTTCATCGCCAGCATTCACCAGGATCCCCACAAGGTCCAGTTCGTGCGCTCGATCCGGCAACTGGCCGAGGGCGCGCATTCCTGCGTGATCGCGGAAGGCGTGGAAAGCGCATCCGAACTGGCGGTGCTGAAGGACCTCGGCATCCGTTATGCACAGGGCTACCTGATCGGCCGTCCCTCGCCGGTCCCCATCCGCATGCCGCCCCGCGAGGTCGAAGCCTGCCTGCAATCCGGAACGGTCAGCGTGTTCCCCATGCTGCAGGCACGTGAAGGCCTGCATGTGTCGGCCGACCGGCTGGTGGTCACCGCCCCGTGCGTCAGCCCGAAAACCCCCAGCCAGGACGTGCTCGAACTGATGATGCAGCATCCCGAGCTGCATGCCGTGGCCGTGGTGGAGAAGGATATCCCGATCGGCATCATTCACCGCCCTGCCCTGCTCGACCGCTTCATCAGCCTCTACGGACGCGAACTCCATGGCCGCAAACCCTGCCGCGACCTGATGGAGACCGACCCGCTCATCGTCGACAAGGCCACGCGCATGTCCGAGCTGTCGGAACTGGTCGTCAACAAGGGCAAGACTGCCTTTACCCAGGGTTTCATCATCACCGACGAAGGGCGCTACCTCGGGCTGGGGTCCGGCTTCGACCTGATGCGCGAAGTCACCGAAATGCAGATCGTCGCCGCACGCTACGCCAACCCGCTCTCCGGCCTACCCGGCAACGTGCCGATCCAGGAACACATGGAACGCCTGCTCGTGAACGAACATACGTTCGTCACCGCGTATTTCGATCTTGACCAGTTCAAACCCTACAACGACGTCTACGGCTTCCGCCGCGGCGACGACATCATCCAGCTGCTGGCGCGCATCCTGCGCGAAAGCTGCAACCCCGAACTCGATTTCGTCGGACACATCGGGGGAGACGATTTTGTCGTGCTGTTCCAGAGCCTCGACTGGGAAATACGCTGTCACGGCATGCTGGCCCGGTTCGATCGCGAATGCCTCGCGCTCTTCAATCCCGAGCACGTGGAAGCCGGCGGTTACCGTAGCGAAGACCGTCGCGGTGTCATGGCCTTCCACGCGTTGGTGACCCTGTCCATCGGCGCCGTGCTGGTCGACCCCAGCAATTTCCACCAGTACCAGGAGGTGGCGCGCGCGGCCTCCGAAGCCAAGCGCATGGCCAAACGCATCGACGGCAGCAGCCTGTTCATCGATCAACGCCGCATGCCCTTCGGCCGACGGCTGGTGACGGGAGAAGCGCCTGTCGAGGCCGACGCGGCCCCACATGCAACCCAGAACGGACATTCCACGCCCACGGCCAGCCTAAGCAATGATGGCAAGATCGTCTGCCCGACGCTGCCCTGAGCGGCAAGTAAAATTCCTGGCCGAATGGCGCCCATCCAAAAAAAGCGGGCCAGCAGGCCCGCCAAGTACTACAGGAGATACCGGCAGGACGCCCCGGACGGAGGAGAACGGGGTGTCCTGGTCATTGCAGCGCTATCCCGGCCGGCGCTTGGTACGCTCCACCATCATGCCAACCAGGCCGAGGCCGGCCAGCAGCATCAGCCATGCTTTGGGTTCGGGAACGGGCGCGGCGCTCAATGCGCCCGCATAAATGCCGCCCGAGGTTCCGGCCGTAGTGCCGGTTACCACGAACTGGTAGAACCCGGGCGCCGCAACCGTGGAAGGCGACAGGGTGGCGCTGAGGTTCAGCGCACCGCTGGAATCGAATGTGTTGTCGGTTCCATAAATCGTGCCATTGATATCTTTCAGGGTGATCGCGAAATTGCTGATATCGAAAATGGGCGTACTGCTGGACCCGGGTTTCAGCGTCACTTTCAAGCTCGTAGCGATGGCTTCGGACGTTAACGCACCGATATCGAAGCTATATATATCGGCGATGGGTGTGCCCAGGCCGGATAGGGTGTTGGCAATAGAAACACTCTGGCCGACCAGATCGCCCAGATAGCCCGGACCCACCGTAGCCGCAGCGGCCGTCCCCATTGAGCCTGCCAGCGCCAGCGCCAGTACGAATTGCGTGCGTTTCATGAACCTCTCCAAATTTAAGGACAACAAACCATTCCAGGCGCGTGATGTGGCTGGCAAACCAACTGTCGCGTCCAGACACTTTTCCAAAGGCTCCGCAGAGCCTGTTTTTTTCAGCCCTGTCTCGCGACGGGTTTGGCCAATCAGCACGAGGGGCAGTGTCACGCATTCATGTTGCAACCTCAGGTGTACTGGTAGCGTCCGGCATGGCACGTTCGGGCCAAAGGAATCCGCCACGCGGACATTCGGGCCATCCGGAATCCCCGCCCATTGTCATCAAGGGATCACCTTGCACAGCAAGGATTGCCATTCCGGACAACGAAAGGGGGAATGCCATGAACCGACAGTTCGAGACACTGGACATGCAGGCCGATCGGCTGGCTGAAGAGGCGCTGCACGAACTCGGCGAGGAGCCGTTCGACGAACCTGACGACTACGCCAAGCAATGCGATTACGCCGGCTGCTATCCCTGGCTGGCGGAAGTCCTCCGCGCGCATCCGCACGACAGCACGATCCTCTCGGCTCTGCGCGGCAGCGATACGGAGGCGCAAGACCCGGATTATTAATCCGGGAAGCAGGCACTGCTGACCGCAGGCGAACTGACCATGGCAGAAGTGTCGGGTCGGTCAATCGATTCGCCTTTAACAATGTATTCACACTTGGTTCTTATGATGGGCACACATCCGTAACAAACCCGACTGGACGTTCGCAATGCGCACCGCTCAATCCTGTGTCCCGATCTCGCGCTCACGCGGCTTTACCCTCCTCGAACTCCTGGTGGTGCTGGTGATCCTGGGTTTGCTGGCCGGCTATGTGGCGCCCAAATATTTTGCCCAGATCGGCAAGTCGGAAGTCAAAACCGCGCGTGCGCAGATCGATGCGCTGGAAAAGGCGCTCGACCAGTACCGCATCGATGTCGGGCATTACCCCACCGCCGAGCAGGGCCTGGCCGCCCTGAACGCCAAGCCGGCGGACGAGCCGCACTGGGACGGGCCCTACCTGAAAAAGGCGGTGCCCAACGACCCCTGGGGCAAGCCGTACCAATACAAGATCCCGGGCGAGCACAGCGAGGTCGACATTTTCTCCTTCGGCCGCGACGGCGCGCCGGGCGGCAATGGCGAAGACGCCGACATCACCAACTGGTAAAGCCGCCTCATGCGATATCGGGTAAAGGCCTTGCGCCCCGGAAGCGGCGTGACGGCAACGACGGTGGAAGCGCTCGACGAAGCCGAGGCCACCGCACGGCTGCAGCGCGAAGGCGCGCAGGTGCTGTCCATCGCTGCCGAACGCGGCCGATGGCTGGCGGCCCGCAACACGCGCTTTCCGCTGCTGCTGTTCTCGCAGGAACTGATCGCGCTGCTGGACGCCGGGTTGACGCTGACCGAAGCGCTGGAAACGCTGGGCGAGAAGGAGAGCCGGACCGAGTCGCGCCAGCTGATCGAACGCCTGCTCGCCACCATGCGCGAGGGACGCCCGTTTTCGGCGGCCCTGGCCATGCAGGGCGACGCGTTCCCGCCGCTGTATGCCGCCACCGTGCGCGCGGCGGAAAGCACCGGCGACCTTTCGCCGGCGCTGGCCCGCTATGTC
>JAJYXA010000565.1 GCA_021791235.1 Pseudomonadota bacterium | reverse complement strand
GACTTTTCGTGGGCTTCAGCCCACAGAAAATCGGAGTCCTGTCGCGGGAAAGGGACGGGTAGTGAAAAACGCTCATATCCATGCCCCTGTCAGGCAGCTTTGCCCGTGAGCCAGGGCAATTGGGTTTCGCGGTCGGCGAGAACGTATTTTTCGAGGTCTTCGACGCGCGGTTCAGGAGATTCCTCGGCGAACTTGATGACTTCGTTTTCGATATAGGCGTCGGTTTCCTTTTCCAGCGTCTCGAACTCGTCCATGGTGATGGCTTTCTCGGCGATCAGGCGGTCGCGCAGGATGAAGATGGGGTCGCGCTGCTTCCACAGTTCCTCTTCCTCGCGCGAGCGGTAGCCGCGCGAATCGGACATCGAGTGGCCGCGATAGCGGTAGGTCATCAGTTCCAGGAAGTAGGGGCCCTTGCCCGAACGCACGTGGTCGACCGCCTGGCGCGCACGTTCGTAGACGATTTCGATATCCTGGCCGTCGCACTCGGCGGCTTCGATGTTGTAGGCTGCGACGCGCTTGTGCTGGTGAACCACGGCGGTGGAGCGCTCGATGGCCGTGCCGATGCCGTACAGATTGTTCTCGCACACGAACAGCACCGGCAGATTCCACAGCGCCGCCATGTTCATGGTTTCGTGGAACACGCCCTGGTTGTTGGCGGCGTCGCCGAGGAAGCAGATGGCGATTTCGTCGCCGCCCTTCAGCTGGATCGCCTTGGCGATGCCGGCCGCCAGTGGGAAGGGGCCGCCCACCAGCGCGTAGCCGCCCATGAAGCGGTGCGCTGCGTCGAAGATGTGCATCGAGCCGCCGCGTCCCTTGGAGGAACCGGTTTCCTTGCCGTACAGCTCGGCCATCACGGCTTTCGGATCGGCACCGCACTTGATCGCGTGGACGTGGTCGCGGTAGCCGGTGATCACGTAATCGTGGCCGGGACGCGCGGCTTCCATCACGCCGTTGCAGCAGGCTTCCTGGCCGGGATAGAGGTGGAGGAAGCCGCCGATCTTGCGTTCGATATAGGCCTGATAGCAGCGCTCTTCAAAACGGCGGTGCAACACCATTTCGCGCAGCACGCGTTTCTTGTCTTCAATCTTCATTCGGTTACCCTGTATTGGATGGGGCGGAAAAATGCGCTGTAAAAAATCAAAAGCACGCAATTATCCGGGAAACCCCGCCAACCATCAAGAAAAACGCCACCCCGAAGGAACCGACATGCTGCCTGAATTCGCTGAAAACAAACAGGAAATCACCGCCAAAACGCTTGAAACCGCAGGCCATGCCCTGTTGCTGCTGCCGCTGTCGAAAACCCCGCCCGAGATGCCCGGCAGCGTTGAGCTGAAGGCCGCGATGAAGCGGCGCAACCTGAAGATCGGCACGCTGGACAAGTCGCCGGTGGCGGTGCAGTTGGCCGGCGGCACGCTCGCGGTGGTCGCCATGCTGAAGGCCGACGCCGGCACTTTCGAGACCCACGAACGGGTGCGCAAGGCATTGGCGCTGCTGATGGCCGAGCACCCGAAGACGCTGACGCTGGCCGTGTTCGGCGACGCCGCGTTCAAGGCGCGGGCGGCGGAAGCCGCGGTGTACACCGCGCTGGTCAACGCCGTGCCGCTGCCGTCGCGCAAATCCAAGACCGATGCAGTCCTCAAAGCCGTGCGGCTGTTTGGCCACAAGTCCGCCGACGGCTTCGCGCGCGTGCGCGCGCTGGCCGAAGGCAACACGCTCACCCGCAGCCTCACCGTGCAGGGGCCGGACGAGCTCACGCCCGGCGTCTACCGCAAGCGCATCAAGGCGCTGGCCAAGCAGTACGGCTGGACCGTGGAAGAATTTGGTTTCGACAAGCTGAAGAAGATGGGCGCGGGCGCGTTCTGCGCGGTGGCGCAGGGCTCGCCGGCCAAGGATGCGGCGATCGTGCGCATCAGGTATCAGGGATCAGGGATCAGGGATCGGAAAACCGCAAAGAAAATCGCACTGGTTGGAAAAGGCATCTGCTTCGACACCGGCGGCCACAACCTCAAGCCCGCCAAATACATGCAGGGCATGCACGAGGACATGAACGGCTCGGCGGTGGTGCTCGGCATCCTCGCAGCCGCGTCGAAGCTGAAGCTGCCGGTCGCGCTGGAAGGCTGGGTCGCGCTCGCCGAAAACCACATCAGCCCCGAGGCCTACCGGCAGAACGAAGTGGTGACGGCGCTCAACGGCACCACCATCGAGGTCGTCCACACCGACGCCGAAGGCCGCATGGTGCTGGCCGATGCGCTCACCCTGGCGGCCAAGGGCAAGCCCGAGCTCATCGCCGACTTCGCCACCCTCACCGGTTCCATGCACTACGCGCTCGGCAGCCGCATGTCCGGCGTGTTCGCCACCTCCAGTGCGCTCGCGCACCAGGCCTCGCGCGCCGCCACCGCGAGCGGCGAGCGCATCGTCGTCTTTCCCTATCCCGAGGACTACGACGGCAGCCTTGATTCCACCGTGGCCGACGTCAAGCAGTGCAGCATGGAAGGCGAGGCCGACCACATCCTCGCCACCCGCTTCCTGTCGCGCTTCGTCGGCGACACCCCGTGGCTGCACATGGATTTGTCGGCGCACAGCTGCAAGGGCGGGCTCGGTGCGGTGATGAGCGACACCAACGGGTTTGGCGTGGCGTGGGGGATGGCGTTGCTGGAAGGCTTGCAGGCATAACCCACCTTGGCAACGGCGGTGACTATCGAACCTGTCTACGCTGACGACCACCTGTTGGTGCTCGACAAGCCCGGCGGCCTCCTGGCGGTGCCGGGGCGCGGCCCCGGCAAGCAGGATTGCCTCGCCGCGCGGGTGCAGGCCCGCTACCCCGACGCCCTGATCGTGCACCGCCTGGACATGGCCACCTCGGGGCTGATGGTGATGGCGCGCGGGCCGGCGGCACAACGCGTGCTCTCCAAGGCATTCGCCGCGCGCGAGGCGAGGAAGCGTTACCTCGCCGTCGTGGCCGGCCGGCTGGAAGCGCCGCCGGAAGGCTGGGGCGTCATCGACCTGCCCATCATCGTCGACTGGCCCAAGCGGCCCTTGCGGGTTGTCGATCACACCCGCGGCAAGCCCAGCCTCACCCGCTGGCGCGTGCTTGGGGTCGACGAATCCGGCCAGAACACCCGCGTCGAACTCGAACCGGTCACCGGCCGTTCGCACCAGCTGCGCGTCCACCTGCGCGAACTGGGCCATCCCGTTCTGGGCGATGCCTTCTACGCGCCAGCCGACGTGCAGGCCCTGTCCGGGCGCTTGCTGTTGCATGCCTGGTCGCTGCGCTTCGTGCATCCGGTTACGGGAGAAGGGCTTGCGTTCGAGTGTGCGGCGCCGTTTTGATCGGCGATTCGATGAGGCAAGAAGCCGGACTTAAAGGCAATCGGCGGCTTATCCCTTGCCGAACGGACTGTCCTGGAAAGCTGCCCTCGAAATCGGGCGTCATGCGCCCGGCGCCAGCGCCAGGCGATTGCGCCCGGCCGTTTTGGCCCGGTAAAGCGCTTCGTCGGCCTGCTGCAGCCAGTGCTCCAGGCGCGCGCCTTTGCCGGGCACCACCACGACCAGGCCGATGGACAGGGTAACGGTGCCGTGTTCGGATTGAACGTGCGGGATCCCGGCCGATCGCAGTTGATCCAGAATGGCGTCTGCCACGTGGGTTGCGCCCTCGGTTCCGGTATTGCCCAGCATCACGATGAATTCCTCGCCGCCGAATCGGGCCACGACATCGTCGGGGCGATGGATCATTCTGCCGAGCAGTTCGCCGATCCGGCGCAGGCAGGCGTCGCCGGCCAGGTGGCCGTAGTGATCGTTGTAGCGCTTGAAATAGTCGATGTCGAGCATCAGGATCGCAACCGGCTCCTCGTGACGCATCGCCCGGCGCCAGAGCCGGGTGGAAAACCCGTCGAAATAGTGGCGGTTGGGAAGCCCGGTCAGGTTGTCGTGCGTGGACATGAATTCCAGCTCTTCATTGACCAGCTTGAGCTGCCGGTTGGCCTCCTCGGTCTTGCCCTGCTGTTGCCGAAGCTCCGCCAGCGTCGCCCGCCGCTCGCTGATGTCGCGGATCGTCCCGACGAACAGCACATTGCCCTCGCGTACTGTTTCAGTGATGGTCACTTCGACCGGGAAGCTCGTGCCGTCGCGTCGTACCCCCTCGCCTTCCACCATCCGCCCGAACAGTTTTTTCACCGGCCTGGCGATGTGCTGCGACACGTAGCCCTCATGCCGCATGCGGTCGTGGCCGCCGATCAGCATGCTGATGTTCTGGCCCACGAGTTCGGACTCGCCATAGCCGTACATTCTGCACAGGGGCGGGGTGACATTGAGGATGCGACCTTTGGCATCCGATACCACCAAACCGTCCCCCACGGTATCCAGGATCGTCGACAGAAAGGTTTCACGCTCTTCCAATTGCTTGAACGCGCGGGTTTCCTCGGTCACGTCGAGCAGGGAGAGCAGCAGGCCCGTGATCTCGCCCCTGGCATCATGGACAGGCAGCAAATCGATATCCCAGTAAGTGGTTCCCCGCCCGGGCTGATCGGGGTGCGTAAAAGGCTTGGCGTCTGCCCGGTAAGGTTTGCCGCTTGCCAGGACCTCCCTGAATATCCGCTCGTTGCCGGCATCGGGATAGAGCGCAAAATGGCTCTGACCGATGAAGGTCTCCGTCGGCCGCTGGCCGGCGGCGGCATAGGCTTCGTTCACGAACATGAACCGGAAATCGCGGTCGAGATAGGCCGTCATGACGTGGCTGTTGTCCAGCATGCTGGAAAACAGGTCGTTCATTTCCGCCAGTTGGTCGTTCCGTTCGTCCAGGCTCAGATTGGCCTGTTCCAGCTGTCGCGAAACCCGGGTCAGCTCGCCGATGCTGGACAGACGCTCATGGCTGGTGGTCAGCGCTTCGTACAGGCCACGCTGGAAGCCGGACACGATGCCCGTCGTCAAAACCAGATACAGCAGGCCGGCGAAGCCGATGAGCTGGCTTTCATGCGTGCCGGCCTGCAGCAACTGATAGAGGGCGAGTGGCGCGATCAGGGGCCAGGTGAACGCCATATGCGAGGGGCGATGATGCCCGAATGCGCTCATGCTGCCGCCGCTCAGGCCGAACAGCACCATGGTCATGGCGACCGTGTCCGTGGGACCGAGCCGGGCCGCGAACAGCAGACCGGGCAGGCCCCATAGCACGCCGACCGCAAACAGGCTGAGGACGAAGCGCCGCTCCCAGCGCGTGATGTCCTCGGCGTAGATATCGCTGCGCAGGTAGTCCCGCACCAGCAGCATCCGGATCAGCGCGGCCGCGGCCAGCAGGCCGGCCCAGAGCCAAAGCCAGGTTGGCGGAACGCTGTCCGAGAAGACATAGGCCATGACCGGAATCAGCACGACATGGCTGATCATGCTGATCCGGGACTGGGAATAAACCAGGTTGACCGCTTCGGCGCCGATGAGCTGCCTGTTGTCCACACCCGGCTGGGTGCGGAATTTCAGCGTTTCAATTCGTTTGTTGTCGAGGCCGAAGCCGCTCAGGACATTTTTGAACACATGCATGGTATGGAAATCGACCGAAGCGCCCGCGGGGCAATGTACCAACGCCTGAAGGCATGGTAAAGGGCAAATGGAACAGATTCACGCGGCCCGTTCCGTCTTGGCCGACTGCCGGCCCGCAGCCGGATTCACGCAGGACCGCCACAGCGGCGCGGCGTATTGCCGCTTCAGCGCGACTTCAGCACCGCGGCCCGGGGCACCACCAGCCGCACATAATCGAGCGCTTCGTAGTTGCGGATTTGCGTCGGGCCGGCGGGGGCCACGTCGACGTAGGCGGGAAAATCCTCGGCCGCCAGCCCGCGCCAGCCGGCATAGGTCTCGCAGACATGCACCGGAATGCCGTCGTCGCGGCTGAGGCTTTCCGCAATCTGGTGGATCGCAGGGTTGCCGGCGCGCTTTCCGGTCTGCAGGGCAAACATTTCCTGGCCGTGCGTCACCAGCGCCATCGGCAGGCCGGGGTGGCGCGCCTTCAGGCGTTGCGCGGCCTGCTTCACCCAGGGCAGCGCGACGTCCAGCGCGCCCGGATCGCGGTCGACGATCTCAAACACCACCCCGGCGGGCGCCACCGGGCGCGCCAGCAGTTCGTCCAGGGTGAGCGACGCTGCGCCGGCCGGGTTTGCCAGAGCGAGAAGGCCGATCCAGAAGAGCGGCAAACGGTTGAGCAAGAAAGTCATGATGTTCGGAATGGGCCTGACTGTGGCGAGCTCGGGGAGGCTCTGGTTCCGGGGCGCGTGGGCGACATTGTCTGCCTGCTGGACGCACCGTCGTTAAACCTAAATTCCTCACCACAGAGACACAGAGGAAAAAACTAAAGACTTACATCGTGATACCCAGTCACCTGTCGGGTGAGTGGCCAAGTGCAGGGAAGCTATTGATTTCTTGCCTTTCTCCGTGCCTCAGTGTCCCAAGGGATCCCGTCCCTGCGGGACATATCTTTGTGGTTCAAATGCGGTTAAAGGTTTCTGGCCCCATGGCACTACCTTAAGCCGCAAACCCGGTCCGGGTGCAGGGTAGCATGGCCGAGAGCCTCGTGTCGTTGTTCAGGTCGTGATGTTCAAAGTCACCGCATGACGAATGAGGATCAGCCATGGTTGAAGATGCCAAAAAAAACGCCTGCGACAAGGCATTGAGCAATTCCGGCGACGCTTGGCGACCAGCCCGCTGCGGGTTTGGAAGCGGCGCTGCCGACCGAAACCTTATGGGTGCCGGTTCGCGAGGAAGCCGGGGCGCCCCTCCGCGAGCATTCTAAAGATCGCCTTTCATTTCCGCGCATTCATTTACCGCTTGACTATTATTCAAACGATCATATGATTATTTAAAAAATAAAAAGGTTTGATTATCCACAATGACGCATTAGCCAAGGAGACATGATGAAACCCAGTCAAATACGCCCCGCCGTCGCCGCCGCATTCCTGTTGGCGCTGATCGCCATTGTTCCCATACCGTCCGCCTGGGCCGGCGGGTCGCCCGGGCAAGCCGTCGTCAACGGTCAAAAGGCGCTGGTGCTGGTCAGCCGCGACCCGCCCGGCGCGCGTTGCAACAACAACATCCAGGTGGCGGCCGAGCTGTCCAATATCTACAAGATTCCGGTGCAAATCATTCCCGTGACGTTTGCCGGGCCGGGCGCCAAGGCTCCGGCGGTGTACTACGGCGGCCAGCTGATCGCCGTGGACGGCGGCGAGCTGAACGGCATGGTGAGCTACGACCAGATCGCCGACATCCTCGAAATCGAGAACGCACCGAAACAGGCGCAGCAGGGCCGGCTGATGGAGGTGAAGAAGGATTTCGACACGCTCAAGTCGGCGATCAAGTCGGGGAATTAGCGCCGCGGCGGCCGGAGACGGAGATGAAAAAATGAAATTCACGACCGGT
>JAJYXA010000237.1 GCA_021791235.1 Pseudomonadota bacterium | reverse complement strand
ACCGTGATCGGGGTCGCCGGCGCCGGCAAGGAAATCTGCACCCGGCCGTTCAACCTCGTGGTGGGCCGCACCTGGAAAGGCACTGCATTCGGCGGCGTCAAGGGCCGCAGCCAGCTGCCGGGCTACGTCGACAACTACATGGCGGGCAAGATCGAACTCGACAGTCTGGTGACCCACACCATGCCGCTGGAAGACATCAACCGCGCCTTCGACCTGATGCACGAAGGCAAGAGCATCCGCTCGGTCATCATTTTCTGAGGCGGCGATGAAGCAAATCGAAAGAATCAAGGAATTCGGCGGCTGGCTCGAACGCTGGCAGCACGAGTCGAATACGTGCAATTGCACCATGACCTTCTCGGTCTACCTGCCGCCGCAGGCGGCGACACAGAAACTGCCGGTGGTGGTCTGGCTGTCGGGGCTCACCTGCACCGACGACAACGTGCGGGTGAAGGCCGGCGCGCAGCGCTACGCCGCCGAG
This sequence comes from Pseudomonadota bacterium, assembly GCA_021791235.1. Next base: position 6,929 of record JAJYXA010000237.1, on the reverse strand, counting down.
CTGGGGCTGATCCTCGTCATGCCCGACACCAGCCCGCGCGGCGACGACGTGCCCGACGTCCCCGAACGCTACGACCTCGGAAAAGGCGCCGGCTTTTACGTCAACGCCACGCAGGCACCGTGGGCCACCCACTACCAGATGTACGACTACGTCACCCGCGAGCTGCCCGCGCTGGTCGAGGCAAGCTTCCCTGCAATCCCCGGCCGCCGCGCCATCAGCGGGCATTCGATGGGCGGCCACGGCGCGCTCGTCTGCGCGCTGAAAAACCCCGGCCTGTACGCCTCGGTCTCCGCCTTCGCCCCCATCTGCAACCCGGTGCTCAGCCCGTGGGGACAGGGCTGCTTCGGCGCCTACCTCGGCCCTGACAGGAAAACCTGGGAAGCCTGGGACGCCACCTGTCTCGTCAACGCCGGCGCGCCGATTCCGCCTGTGCTGATCGACCACGGCACTGCCGACGAATTCCTCACCGAGCAGCTCTATCCGCAGAACCTGCAGGCGGCGTGCGCGGCACGCGGCATTCCGCTGCGGCTGCGGATGCAGGAGGGCTACGACCACAGCTATCACTTCATTGCCACCTTCATCGGCGAACACCTGGCGTTTCACGCACAGACGATGACGCGTTGAGCCGCCGGCAGTACGCCCCGCCTCACGCCGAATCAAGCAAGAACAATTTATGTCCGGCTAAAAAATCTTGAATGGACAAGGGATAGTTCGAGGAACAGGATTGTCCATTCCTGCCCTGCACGCGAAAAATGCCGCGGGGTGCCCGAAACCGATGCAAGGAGATCCGCCATGACCCTGACCTATACCCGCCTGCCTGCCCGCAATCTCGACATGACTGCCGGCCTCCTGCGTCCCGCCTGCATCCTGCCCGAGCGGGTGGGGCTGGACAATCCGGCGCTCGACGTCATGACCGATTTCCGCCGCCTGACCGCCTTCATCGCCACCCCCGGCGACACCATCATGCAGGCGGAAGAACGCATGATCCGCCGCAAAGTGCGCCTGCTGTTCGTCATGGACGGCCATGACCGTGTGGCCGGGCTCATCACCAGCACCGACATCCACGGCGAAAAGCCGCTGCAGGTCGTGCAGAGCCGCGGCATCCGCCGCGACGAAGTGCTGGTGGCCGACATCATGACGCCGGTGGAGCGGCTGGAAGCGGTCGACTACGACGACATCGCCCACGCCCGCGTCGGCCACGTGCTGGAAACGCTCAAGGCGCGCGGCCGCCAGCACGCCCTGGTGATCGAGCACACCGAAGGCCGGCAGATGGTGCGCGGCCTGCTGTCGCTGTCGCAGCTGTGCAAGCAGCTGGGCGTCAACGTCGAGACCACCGAAGTGGCCAACACCTTCATCGAAATCGAGCAGCACCTGGCGCACGCCTGATCTGACCGACCGCTGCACCCCCTGCCGGGCAGTGCAGCGGCCTCCGCTGTTTGGTGTGTCCGCATCGTGTTCTGCGGGCTGCGCGGCCGGACTCAAGGCTCCAGCCCCGGGCCTGCACTCTATCCCACGCCGCATCCGAGGTTCCCCCGCGCGGCGTCTTGTGCTCAAATCCCGTACGTCCGGGCACGCCCTCTGCGCGCACGGGCGGGAGCGGGACCGCAGAACCCATAACAAGCACATGAACATTTCAGTCAGCGAACTGATCGTCCGGTATCTGGAACGCCTGGGGATCGACCACATCTTCGGCATGCCGGGCGCGCACGTGCTGCCCATCTACGACCGCCTGCACGACTCGGGCGTGAAGAGCGTGCTGGTGAAGCACGAGCAGGGGGCGGCGTTCATGGCGGGCGGCTACGCGCGCGTGTCCCACCGGCCATCTGCCTGCATCGCCACCGCCGGGCCGGGCGCGACCAATCTCATCACCGGGATTGCCAATGCCTACGCCGAGCGGCTGCCGGTGCTGGCGATCACCGGCGAGACCTCCACCTACATCTTCGGCCGCGGCGGTCTGCAGGAAAGCTCGGGCGAAGGCGGCGCGATCGACCAGGGTGCACTGTTCGCCAGCGTCACCCGCTATCACAAGCTGGTCGAGCGCACCGACTATCTCGGCCAGGTGCTGAACCAGGCCACGCAGGCGCTGCTCGGGCGCGATCCGGGGCCAGTGCTGCTGTCTATCCCCTACAACGTGCAGAAGGAAATGGTCGACGACAGCGTGCTCGATCAGGTTCATTTCCCGCGCAAGGCTTCAGCCCCGCAGACGGCATTGGTTGCCGAACTTGCCGAACTGCTGCGCGCCGCACGCCATCCGGTGATCGTCGCCGGCTACGGCTGCATCCAGGCCGGCGCGCGCGACGTCATCGCAGCCTTGTCCGAAACCTTCCACATCCCGGTCACCACCAGTCTCAAGGCCAAAGGCGTGGTGGCCGAAGGTACGCCCCTGTCGCTCGGCTGCCTCGGCGTCACCTCCAACGGCGACGCCTACCGCTACCTCGTCGAGCATGCCGACCTGCTGGTGTTTCTCGGCGCAGGCTTCAACGAACGCACCAGCTACCTGTGGGATGCGAAGCTGCTGGGTGGCAAGAGAATCGCCCAGGTCGACCGCGACGCCGTGCAACTCGGCCGCGTGTTCCAGCCGGACGTTGCGATTTGCGGCGACATCCGCGCGGTGATGGAAGACGTGTTCGCCACGCTGCAAGCCGACGGCATGCCGCCCAAGGCGGGCGATCGGCTCGACGACCACCGTGCCGCCGTCATCCCGCCCGCAATCGATGAAGCGGCGGCACAACCGGAAGCGTTCCACCTGATCCGCTCGTTCTTCGGCAGGCTCGCCCGGCGCTTCCCGCACGACGCGCTGGTGTTCGACGACAACATCGTCTTCGCGCAGAGCTGGTTCGACGTCTCCGACCGCAACCACTACTTCCCGAATTCCGGCATCTCGTCGCTCGGTCACGCCATCCCTGCCGCCATCGGCGCGCGCTGCTTTGCCAAGGACAGCCCCACCTTCGCCATTCTCGGCGACGGCGGTTTCCAGATGTGCTGCATGGAAATGATGACGGCGGTGAACTACGGCATCCCGCTCAACGTGGTGGTGATCAACAACGGCACCCTCTCGCTCATCCGCAAGAACCAGTTCCAGCTCTACGGCGAACGCTACATCGACTGCGACTTCACCAATCCCGACTTCGGCCTGCTCGCGCAGTCGTTCGGCGTGAACCACTACCGCATCGAAACCGGGGCCGAACTCGACGCCCTGTTCGCCCACGCCGACCTCGCCGGCACGATCAACCTCATCGAAATCCTGCTCGACAAACATGCCTTCCCCCGCTATCTGTCGGCTCGCTAGTGCCGACGAACAAATTGCGGCGCAACGTGCCGTCGTCAATCGGTTCGAAGCCGCGCTGTGGGACGGCGGCTTCAACGAAGCCCTGCTGCAGTCGTATCAGTCGGCCTGGCGGCGGCTGGAATCCCTGATCGCCCGACGCGGCGACGACCGCCGCCACCACTTCGTCATTGTCATCCCGGTGGCCGACAGCCCGGCGCAACTGCGCCGCTGCCTCGCGAGCCTGCTGGAACTCTGCCACGCCTACGGCTACGGCGGCATGCAGGACGGCCACTTCCGCAAGATCGCCGTCATCCTCGCCGACGACACGCAGGACGCCGACCTCATCGCCGCGAACCGGGCCATCGCCCGAGCGTTCGCCGCCCAGGGGCTGGCCATCCGTTACTTCGGCCTGACCGAACAGCTCGCCTTGATGGATTCGCTCGCCGGCATCGACCTCGGTTCCATCGTCGGTACTGCGCCGCGCGACGCCTTCGGCCACAAGGGCCAGGCGATGATGCGCAACATCGCCTATCTGGAATTGGCGAAACTCAAGGAAACCGACTCACCCCTGCTGTTCTATACGCTCGACGCCGACCAGCAATTCAAGGTGAAGGTGGACACGGCGGATGGCGACGGCAACGTGTGCGCGGTCAATTTCTTCGCTCAGCTGGACGCGGTCTTTTCCGGAAACGATGCCGACGTGCTCACCGGCAAGGTCGTCGGCGACCCCCCCGTCTCTCCCGCCGTGATGGCCGGCAACTTCCTCGACGACGTCGCTGGCTTCCTGCACGAGATGGCGGCGAGCGACCCGGCCCAGCCCTACCGCCGGAACGCGGCGAACACGCAGGAAGCCGACGCCGCCTATCACGACATGGCCGGGCTGTTCGGCTTCGACAACCCGGCCGACGCCTATCGCTACCGCTGCGCGCTTGCAGGTGAACCAAGCAACGCTGCCTGCTTCGGTGACTTCGCCCGGCGGCTGAAAAGCTTTTTCCACGGCGAGCATCCCACCCGCATCACCTGGTATCGCCACCAGCCCGCGCCCGACAGCGTGCAAGCCGCGCGCACCGTCTATACCGGCAACTACGTGTTCCGCCCGCGCGCGCTGAACTGGTTCATCCCCTTCGCACCGCTGCGACTGCGCATGTCCGGCCCCACGCTCGGGCGGCTGATGAAGGCCGAACTGGGAGACAAATTCATCTCCGCCAACCTGCCGATGCTGCATACGCGCACGCTCGACGCCACCGGCGAGGCCGAGTTCCGCCCCGGCGTCGTCACCCAGGCCGATGCCATCGACCTGGCCGACGAATTCGGGCGGCAGTTTTATGGCGACGTCATGCTATTCAGCGTCGAGCGGCTGGCCGCGCAGGGCTTTCCGCAGCAGGACCTGTCCAGTGATGCCATCGCCGCCACGCTCGATGCGGTGCACGCCGACATGGCATTGAAATACCGCATCCGGCACGCCTGGATCGTAAAAAAACTCGCTGCGCTGTCTGCCCTGCTCAACAACCCGGCGCACTGGTGGCACGCGCCCGAACACGCCGAGGCACTCGCACAGTTCCGCGTCTTCCTCGACAACATGCAGCGCAACTTCGGCACGGATTCGCCGGGTCATGCACGCATCGCTTCGGAAGCACACTGGCAGCGCTGGCGTCAGCGCCAGCTCGCCGCCCTCACCCGCTTTCATGCGGACCGCGACGCCTGGACGCAGGCGCTCGCCGCCCTCTCTTCCCGACGAGGATGATCGAGCGCCTGCGCCACGCGCTGTACCGCCGCCGCCATCCGCTGCGCTACGCGCATCTCGACGCGCTGCTGCGCACCCAGGCGCTGCCTCGCAGCGACCTTCTGGCCAAACAGCAGCGCGACCTTGTCGACATCGTCGCCTTCGCCGCAAGCCACACGCCGTACTACGCCGAAACGCTGACGCCGTTCCTCGGCCATGCCTGTCCTGAGTCCCATCGAAGGGCCTGTCCTGAGCTCTGTCGAAGGGGAAAATTCGACCTCGACACCCTGCCCATCCTGCGCAAGGACGACGTGACCCAGCGCCTGGACGACCTGCTGGCGGACACCGCCGACCGCAGCCAGGTGAAGATCGGCCACACCGGCGGCTCCACTGGCAAGCCCCTGGCCTTCTGGTACGACGACGCCAAGCACGAGCTGATGCGCGCCGGCATGATGCGCAGCTACGGGCTGTCAGGCTGGCGGCCGGGACAGAAGATCCTCAATTTCTGGGGTGCGCGGCAGGACGTCGTCCCGGGCGGCGTGTTCGGCGCCCAGCTCGGCGACGTCATCGCCGCGGAACACACCCTCGCCGCGTTCGAATACACCGAAGCGCAGCTCGTCGAATGGGCACGCTTCATCCAGCGTTACCGGCCCGTGTTGCTGCAGGGCTATGCATCCGTTCTGGCCGAGGTCGCGCGCGTGGTGATCGACAACCGGATGCCCATGCCGAAAACGCTCATCGGCGTGTATTCCACCGCCGAAGTGCTCGACGACGGTCAGCGCCAGGCGATGCAACAGGCCTTCGGCTGCAAGGTGTTCAACCAGTACGGCAGCCGCGAAATTCCCAACATTGCCTGTGAATGCCGGCTTGGCAACCTGCACGTCTTCACCGATATGGTCTATCTCGAATCGGTGGTGCTGGAGAACGAAAACCGCCTGCTCGTCACCTCGCTCACCAACCGCCTGATGCCGATGATCCGCTACGACATCGGCGATTCCGGCCGCCTGCTCGAAGGCGAATGCGGCTGCGGCCTGCCCTTCCCGTTGATGGAAATGGACCTGTGCCGGCAGAACGACCAGATCCGCACCCGCAGCGGCAAGACCCTCCATCCGTCGTACTTCAACCGCCTGCTGTATGGACAGACTCAGATCCGGCAATACCAGTGGGTGCAGCGCGACCTCGACCGGATCACGCTGAATCTGGTTGCCTCCCCGCCGCTTACCCCAGAAACCCTGATGTCGCTGGAGGCCAGCCTGCGCAGGGACGTGGATGCGCAAATGGTGCTGGAGGTGAACTACCTCGACGCCATCCCGCGCACCGTCTCCGGCAAGCATCGGTTCGTGATCGGCCTCACGAAAAACCCAAATCCGTAACCGGGTTCTGGTTCAGGTGAGTCCCGTTCGATCCATCTTGCCGGTCACCACCGGGTTGACGATGCCTGACCGCTCTGACACAGTCAAAAACTCACTGATCAGACAAGGTCATCGGACATGGACACCGCCAAGCTCTACGAACAGCTCATCCATAGTGCGGGCGAAGACATCTCGCGCGACGGCTTGCTGAAAACGCCCGAGCGCGCAGCCGCCGCGTTCAAGTTCCTGACGCAGGGCTACACGCAGTCGCTGGACGAGATCCTCAACGAGGCCGTGTTCGATTCGGACAACAACGAAATGGTCATCGTCAAGGACATCGAGCTGTATTCGATGTGCGAGCATCACCTGCTGCCGTTCGTCGGCAAGGCCCATGTGGCCTACCTGCCAAGAGGCAAGGTGATTGGTCTGTCAAAGATTGCGCGCATCACCGACATGTTCGCGCGGCGTCTGCAGATTCAGGAGCAGCTCACCACCCAGATCGCTGAGGCCATCCAGACCGCCACCGGCGCGGCCGGCGTCGGCGTCGTGATCGAGGCCCAGCACTTCTGCATGATGATGCGCGGCG
>JAJYXA010000002.1 GCA_021791235.1 Pseudomonadota bacterium | reverse complement strand
GTATTTCAGCGACCGCCGCGCCGGCTCATTCGACTTTCATTTCGGCGACATCCGCACGCGCTGAATCCGCTGTCCGCTCAGGCGGCGACGGCGAACTGCTCCCGCCCGACCACGTCCATGCCGACGCGCAGCCAGCCTTCGTGGGTTTCCTGCACCTCCCCCAGGCGCAGCCGATAGACGATGTCGCCGTCGCGCAGCATCAAGGGCGCGCCGAGCTGATAATGCGTTTTCGGAATCAGCAGGTTGCTCACGCCCTGCTCGGTGTGGGTCATCGGCAGGAATATGGCGGTAGTCGGTTCGCGCGTCACCCCCGGCACCTCCGCTTCAAAATAGACCTCCACCCGCTTGGGATGGCGTGACAGGCGCTGGGTGCCCACCAGACGCTGACCGTCCTCCTCGCGATCCCAGCGGATCGCCAGCAATTGCCAGACGTTCTCCGAGGGATCCCAGGTCACTGCCACCAGCCGGCCATGCGGCAAGGCTGTGGCCTCGGACAGGGCGAAACCCATGCCCTCGGTGCTCTCGTCGCGCAGCATCCATGGCGCGAGGGCGGGCCGCCCCTTGGAAGAATCGGGGTGGGCCAGCGCGTTCAGAATCTCATCCATGCCCGCTGCCACCCACACCCGCCCGAAGCGGTGCGTACGTTGACGGCCACGGCGGATACCGCCGCGCTCGATCAGGCTCGCAACCTGTCGGGTGAGCCCACTGTCCACGTCCGCCGTGTCTTGATCGAGCGACTTCAGATAGCCGACGAGCGGGCCCAGCGCAAAGTAACGCAGGCGACGGCCCTGTACCCACTCGCTCTCCAGCACGGCCGCCCCTTCGCTCAGCGAAAGATCCACCATGTGGGTGTGCACATCGCGCTCCGGTACGGCCTCGGGCAAAGGCAAAGGCTCGTAGCCCTCGAGAATCCGGGCAATGGATTCGATTTCCTGCGCACGGTAGCCCAGCGGGTGCACCAACCCCATCAGCACGACCAGCGTGTATTCGCGGGCGCAATGGGTGGTGCATGCATCGATGCTCACCCCCTGCGTGGCAAACCCGTCGCGCTCGACCAGGCGGTAGATCTTGTGCATGCGGCGCCAGGCCGTTGCGGCCGGATTGCGTGCCTGATGATAGTCCCAGCGCATGACCCGACCGGCATAGCGCAGCGCGCGCGCGGCGATTTCAGCGGCGAAAGGCTTGAGTTCTGCGCTGGCCGGATTGCGGTACGCCTGCTTCAGCATGCAGAGCCAGGCTTCTGCCAGCATCGACCAGAACACCCAGGATTCGCGCCACAGCGCCTGACGCGCCAGGCGGAACGTAGCCTGGTTGCGGACATATTGTTCGACGATGCGCGCCTGCAAGGGCAGGCCCGCCTCTTCCAGTTTCATCAGCGATTTCATGCGGCTGAGCGAGGCGACCTCGTTTTCCGCGTTGAAGCGCTCCAGGCCCTCGACCAGCGCATGATGGGCATCGTAATCCGAATCCGCATGCAGCGATTTCAGCCATCTCTCGGTCGCCTTCACCGACGCAAACGGCGACCCCCCTTCGGCTTTTCTGCGACGGGTGATCGTACTCAGCATTTCGAAGAAATCGCTCATGTCAGGCGTCAACTTGTTTCGGACACCTGCTGACCAGCACCATTTATGCCAAACCACGGATTGTCCGGCCCCCGGACCAACGCCTTGCTTTTGTTCAGATTTGAAGGGCCCACCCTGCTCCCGCCCGGGCCGCGCTAACGAAAATCCGACATCTCGTGTTGAAGCCACGTCAGCCCATTCCCGCCTGCCCGCTCACGCACAAGGCGGTGCGAACCCGCTACAATGCGCGCCGGGGAAGCGTGGCCGAGCGGTTTAAGGCACCGGTCTTGAAAACCGGCGATGGTGCAAGCCATCCGTGAGTTCGAATCTCACCGCTTCCGCCAGATTCCGGATTCACGTCCGACACCTGCGCCCTCGTCCACGGACACGCTCTGACGTCCCCGCAACGGCCCGATTTCAAGTCGGGCGGGTTCCAGCAACGCGGAAAATGCCGCGCTCGACAACACCCGGTATTCCTGATTCCGGGCATCCTGCAGCAAATCCCCGCCTTTCCACGGCAGGGACGGATGGCACATCAGTACGTCCCCGTCACGCGCGCAATCGAGCCATAGCTTCATTTTCCGCAGGTAGTCCGCTTCGGAAAGCTCGAATCCGTAGACGCCGACGAGGCGGTTGTTTTGTGGATAGCCATGCCGGCTGGCCAGCGCGCGCAACGCCTTCGCACCCAGCCGGCCGATCAGCCACGATTTGGCCACTGCGGAGCGGGGCAGTCCGGATTTCCAGCAGGCGGCAGGGGGAAGCGTCGAGCGCAACCAGGGTCTGGCTGAACCATTGCGTTCATTCATGACCGCAATGAGCTGATCCCGTATCACGGGCAATTGATGCACATGCTGGTGGCCGTCGACGAAATCCGGCAAGCGGTCCATGGCCTGCTCGAAACGGTCGAACTGCCGCCGGATCGCCGTCCGGATTTGGGCGCGATCGAGCAGGCGGCCATAGGAACGCCTGATCAGCGCGGGCAGCGCGTGGCACGCGCCCTGGCCGAAATCCTCGGTGAAATTGAGATGCAGGCCCACTTCCGCCTGGGTCGCCTGTGCCTGCAGCGCGCGTGCACCCGAGTGCCAGGCCGGTCCATCGACAAGACAACTGATCGCGCTGACGCGCTGCCTGCCCGCCAGATCCAGCGCTGCCCGGTTGATGCCTTCGTGCTGGCCGAAGTCGTCCACACACACGCTGATGGCGCGCCGTGCGGAGGTCGGCGCGGCTTGCGGCAATGCAGTCATACCGTAGAATGCCAGGCATCTTCCCTGGCGAGTCCCCCATGTTTTCGCTTCGTCACCGTCCGGTTGTCTTCATCCTGGTCGGCAGCACCGCCGCGCTCGTCCATTTCCTCACCGTCATCCTGCTGGTGGAAAAGATGCATTTCGTGCCCCTCGTCGCCAACGTCGGTGGCTGGCTGTGCGCGTTTACGGTTTCGTATGGCGGGCACTTCCTGTTGACCTTCGCCGATCACGACGCACCCATGCTGCAGTCGGCCAGCCGGTTTTTCCTGCTCTCTGCCGCGGGATTCGCCATCAATGAATCGGCCTATGCCATTCTGCTGCACGCCAGCCAGCTCCCCTATTATTTCCTGTTGGCGATCATCCTGCTGTGCGTGGCGGCGCTGACTTACCTGTTGAGTCGCCGCTGGGCATTTGCCGGCATCCGCCCCTAGACGTCATCTCGCTGCGCGTAATCCGCCAGACCGCTGTCGCTGCATGGGTCGCAAACGGCGGAATCTGCTTCAGGAAGACGTCGGTGCCCTCCGTCCCCTTCGGCGCGATCACCCATGTCACCGGAGAAGCGCACAGGACACGCTCGAGCCGGGTATGGTCGATCAGCAACTGCCCGGCCCTTGCCGGGTCGAATTTTCCCGCATCGGCCATCGCCTTGCGCCAGTTGTCCGCCTTCGAGGTGTTGGCTGGACTCCAGTCATCGAAGATTTGGACCGGCTGTTGCAGCCCCAGATAGAACGGCACATCGAAGAACTGGTCCCACATGAACACGACCGGCTCGTTGCCCTGGCGTTGCGCGGCAATCAGGCGGCTCACGCCCTTGTTCGTCTTGTGATTGAAGACATTGTTGGCGGCGATCGCCGACAGGCAGGCCACGCCGGCAATAATCGCGAATCCCTTGAGGAGACGAGGGCTCGATGCGCCGCCCCATTTGCGCACCAGTCCATCGGCAATCAGATAGGCCAGCGGAGGCAGCACAGGCAGCACGTAGCCCACCAGCTTGGAGGACGGGATTGAGAAAAATCCCACGATCACGGCCGACCAGATCCACATCAGGGAGCGGATCGTCGGTGTCGTTTCGGCATCCCGTTCGGTCCGCTTCCAGGCAGCCGGCAGCCACCAGGACCAGGGCAGGATCAGGAGCAGAATGACCGGTGGGTAGAACCAGAACGGCATGGGATTGTTGAACCCGCTCTCGGCGAACCGCTGGAACTGGTTGTAGACGAAGAAATAATTCAGGAACTCGGGAAAACGCGCCTGCATGGCGACAATCCAGGGTGCAGCGACCACCAGGAAGACGATCAGGCCGGGCACCCAGACCAGTTGACGCAGCAGGGCCAGCCGCCGATTCCAGGCAAGCCAGGCGAGCAGCACCAGTCCCGGCAGCACCGGGCCAATCAGGCCTTTTGCCAAAAACCCGAGCGCCGCGCCCAGATACGCGCCCGCAAGGAGTCCCTTGTAGGGCTTCTTCCTTTCAGCATTCAGCCCCGCTTCGGCCGCCAGCACGATGGTGGCGCTGATCAGCCCTGCAACCAGCATGTCGAGGTTGGCGAACTGGGCGCCCCCAAAGAAGAAAGGCTGGGTCACCAGGATCAGCAACGACCAGCGTGCGACGGTCGTGCCCTTTTGCCGCAGCGCGAAACCGTACAGGGTGAACGCCGCGACCCCGGCCCCAAACAGCGGTGCAAGCCGGCCCGCCCATTCGTGCGTGCCGAATACGCCCAGGCTGGCAGCGGTGATCCAGTAGAACAGGGGCGGCTTGTGGAAAAAGGGCAGGCCGTCCAGGGTGGGATAGAGCCAGTTGCCCGAGGTCAGCATTTCCCAGGCCACGCTTACATAGCGCCCCTCATCGGGCAATGCCAGCGGCCTGATGCCCAGCGTCAGCGCAAGCCAGGCCAGCGCGAGCAGGAAGAGTCCCGCGTCCTTTCTGTTCCAGTCCGCGCTCATGGCTGAGCATCCCGCAAGCCGCGTCCAGCGCGGTGCCGGACCACGTACAAGGGGCGTCCCTTGACCTCCTCGAAGATGCGGCTGACATACTCGCCCAGCACGCCCAGCCCGATGAGCTGTATCCCGGAAAAGAACATCAGGCCCACCACGATCGTTGTCCACCCCGGCACGACGATGCCCCGCAGGAAGTAGTCAACGACCAGGTAGCCGCCATACGTGAACGCCAGCAGCGCCAGCATGAAACCCACCAGGCTGGCAATGCGCAGCGGCCAGGTGGTGAACGCCGTCAGGCCGTCGAAGGACAGCCGCAACAAATGAAACGGGTTGAACGCGCTGCGTCCGCTGCCGCGCGCATCCGGCACGTAGGAAATTTCCGCGGTCCGGAATCCCACCCACGCGTACAGGCCCTTCATGAAGCGGTTGCGTTCCGGCAGGGCGAGCAGGGCGTCGACCACCGCCCGGTCCATGAGGCGAAAGTCACCGGCATCCGGGGGAACCTGGAAACGCGCGCCGGCATTCACCAGCCGGTAAAACCAGCGGGCGCCCAGACGCTTGAACGGACCTTCGTCGCGGCGGTGCTCACGCACCGCATAGACCACATCGTAGCCCTGCTGCCATTGCGCCAGCAGGGCGGGGATCAGCTCAGGCGAATGCTGCAGGTCAGCGTCCATCATCAGGCAGGTTTCGCAACGCGCCGCCTCCAGGCCTGCCGTGAGCGCCGCTTCCTTGCCGAAATTTCGCGACAGCTGGATGGCCTGGAACCCGGGCTGCGCCGACCAGAAGGCGAACACGTCCTGCGTGTTGTCCCGGCTGCCGTCATCCACCAGGATGACTTCCCAGTCTGCCACCAGCGCTTGCAGCACGCTTTGCAAACGGGGCAGCAAGCGATTCAGATTCTCTGCCTCATTGAAGCACGGGATAACGATTGACAGACTGGGAAGCCAGTCACGTGGCTTGACGGCAAAGTCCTTGCGATCAGTGATGTTCGTTTCGAGCCTTGACGGGGAAGCCGTCCATTCCACTGCAGGTATTACGGAGAATTCACGGGGGTGAAGCTTGTTCTGACGCATCGAATCAGGTTTCATATCCAGGAGGGGTTGTTGCAGAATGCGCCTGACTGCCTTTCAATCTCCTTACACGATTCCTGACACGCATCGATGCGCATCCTGTTGACCGAAGATGATCCTGCGCTGGCGGATCTGCTCCTGCGTGCATGCAGACAGGAAGGCTACAGCGTCGACTGGGTCAGCGACGGGGTGGCGGCCGATCTCGCCCTCACCAGCGAAACCTACGACGCCCTGGTACTGGACCTCGGCCTCCCGCGCATGGATGGGCTGGACGTGCTCAAGCGCCTGCGCAAACGCGGGAGCCACCTGCCCGTGATGATCCTGACTGCGCGCGAGGCCATTGCGGACAGGGTGGCGGGGCTGGACAGCGGCGCGGACGACTACCTGTCCAAGCCGTTCGCCCTCGTGGAATTGCAGGCCCGCCTGCGCGCCCTCGTCCGGCGCCATCATGGCGGGGCAGCCTCGGCCTGCCTGGACCTGGGCAGGCTGCGCTACGACACCGTGACCCGACAGGTTTTTCTGGATGGCCGGGAAGTCGAGCTTTCCAGCCGCGAGCGGGAAGTCCTGTCCAGCCTGTTGCACAAGGCGGGGAAGGTCATTTCCAAACAGGCGCTGACCTCCGCCATTTCCAGCTGGGATGCGACCGTCGGGTCAAACGCAGTCGAAGTCTACATCCATCGTCTGCGCAAGAAGCTGGAACCGGCTGGCATTTCCATCCGCACCGTGCGCGGACTGGGCTACCTGATCGAGCCGTCCGATGACCAATCCGCCTGAAACGGGCCGCAAAGAACCCACCCTGACCCACGCCCTCCTGGGCTGGCTGCTGATCCCGCTTTTTTTCCTGCTGGCTGTCAGTGCCTACACCACCTACCGCAATGCCTACCACCTTGCGCAGACAGAGCGCGACCTCGTACTGGAAGAAATCACGGACGACCTGAAAGAACTGGTTTCCGCCACATTTGAAAGTCATGGGAAGATCGATCCGAATTCCCTGACCTTCAACCTGCTCATCCGGGACGCCAGAGACCAGCGCTATTTCGCCATTTACAACGCCAGCGGGACACTGCTTGCCGGAGATCGCCGACTGGCCCGCATGGGGGCCGGCATAGGCGGCGGCAAACGCGCGGCATTCGACAACCTCTCGCTGGACGGCAGGAAATTGAGGCGGGCCATATTGAAAGGCGGCCCGGAAGATCTGCCGGGTTTCGAGATCCAGGTGGCGGAAACCACAGTCAGGCGTGACCGGCTGACCTTGCATCTGCTTCGGGGCGTGCTCGTGCCGCAGGCGTTTGTTCTCATCCTGTCGATTCCCCTGGTCTGGTTTGGCATCAGCAGGGGGTTGCGTCCGCTTGAAGCATTGCGCCGCCGCATTACCCACCGGTCTGCCCAGGATCTTGATGCGATCCCGATCGACAATTCCCCAAGAGAGTTGCGGCCCCTTATCACCGCACTCAATGACCTGCTATTGAGATTCAAGGCGGTACAGGAAGAACAACGCCGCTTCATGGCCGATGCGGCGCATCAGATCAAGACACCGCTTGCCGTGTTGACGGCCGAAATCGATCTGGCGCTCTCGGATACCACCTGCCCATGTGCACGGCCCACCTACAGCCGCCTGCAAAAAGCCACCTCCCGGCT
>JAJYXA010000329.1 GCA_021791235.1 Pseudomonadota bacterium | reverse complement strand
CCAGAAGACTGCCCGAACTGGCAATCGCCGTTCAAATCGACACCACCCTTCATCGCTCGGAAATCCGCGTCAGTCATGGCTTTCAGCGATTCGACCATTCATTTAACCGGACAGCAGTGAGTAGGACCAGGTAAGCTGAAAACGCACCAACTACAAAGATTACAAGGTCTTCTAAGAAGCTTCCTGTTGTGTTTTCGGAAATTTTAGTAGAGCGTTGAATCCCGATACCAATCGAAAATGGCACTGTTAATACGAGAAAACCAACAAGGTAAATTTTGAACTCTAGTCCGGTCATTTGTGTAAATGCTGCCTGATGATAATTGTCAATTCCTCGACTCCCGCAGGTGTAAAGAAGAAGCGTGTGCGCGTGTTGCCTGCCGCAGCGGACAACGGCTTTCCACCCCGATTGACCTCACAATAAAATGTTGCGGTATCAGAAGGGAAATCTTTAGCCCCCTGCTGTTCCTTATTTGCGTTTTATGCACCAAGCCAGCGTCAGCAGTACCGGGCAGATGTAGCGCTCCTGTCTGCCTAGGGCCCATTCAGAAACGAGCATACTCCAGGGCCGTTGCTGTGCAATTTCTGGGATGTTGGCGAACCAGGCCTGAAACATCGCTTGCAGGCTGAACAATCAGGGACACGGTTTACAGCTTTCCTGAATAGCCGTTAACGGCCGAGCAGCCAAGGTCGACTGTCTCCTTCCGCTGTGGAACGGTCGGTAGACATTCCCGCAGCGTCGGGCATCTTCGGGGCGATAGTGTGAATTCGCCGAAGGCGAAAGCTGCCACTCGGCCAACATTCTGGATCAATGGCCGTTTGTGGCTACATTGCTGCCACGTGAATCGCTTGTGGCCTATGGCCGTTCAGGCCGAACAGGAGACGGTCACCGCAACTCGCCAGCACTTCAGCTACGGGTTGTTCCCAGTCATTCGCCCCCTCTCTCCAGCCACAGCCGCCACCCCCCGTATTCCGTGATGTCCCGCGCATCGGCCACGGCCATGCCCTCGCAGATGAAGCCGTTCACCGCCGAGCCGTCGGCGAGTTCGAGCTTGCCGATGCCGAGCGGCGCGGGGATGCCGGCGACGAAGGAGCCGAACTGGACAGCGGGCATTTCCCAGACTTCGCAGGCGATGGCGGCGCCGACGCTTTCCACCTGGATGAGGCCGGGGCGCTTGCCGTCGGGCAGGGCGTAGAAGCGGTATCTGGGCGCGGTCCGCGTCGTGGCGACCAGTCGCGCGCCGCGCTCGGTGAGTTGATGATTCAAGGACAGGCCGCTCAAGTGGGCGCCTACGACGGCGACCTTCACCTGGCCGCTGGGGAGCAGGTTCAGAGTCTCGGCGACGGGCAGCGCATGCGCGGTGGCGCCGAGCGTGCCGCCGATGGCTTGCTGCATTCTTGAGGCGAGATGCAGCAGCGGTCCGTCCTGATGCGGCGGCGCGATCAGCGTCACGCCGAACGGCAGGCCATCCTTCTGGAACCCGGCCGGCACGGCGGTGGCGGCGAGATCGAGCAGGTTCATGAAGTTGGTGTAATGGCCGAGGTTGGAATTGAGGCGGATGGGGTCGGCCTGCATGTCCTCCACGCGGTAGATCGTGCCGGCGGTGGGGGTGAGCATCACGTCGATCTCGTTCCACACCGCATCGCATGTCCGCTTCAATGCGCGCAGCTTGTAGAGGTGGGCGAAGGTGTCGGCGGCGCTGATGTCGCGGCCGCCGGCGATGATTTCGCGCACCGGCGGAAATACTTTCTCCGGCTGCGCGTCGAAGAAGTCGCGGATGGCGAGATAGCGCTCGGCGACCCAAGGGCCGCCGTAGAGCAGGCGCGCGGTTTCGAGGAAGGGGGCGAGGTCGATTGCGACCGGCGTGCCGCCGAGCGATTTCAGTCGTTCCACCGCTTCGCCGAACAGCCTTTCGGCCTCGGCGTTGCCGAAGAATTGCAGGTCCTTCTGCAGCGGCACGCCGAATCTGAAATTCTCCGCGCGGCCGAAGTCGAAACCGTGCGGCGCCAGCGGGCGCGAGTATGCGTCGTCGGCGTCGAAGCCGGCGGCGACCGCCAGCACGCGCTCGGCGTCCTCGGCCGTCAACGCGAAGATCGACACCGCGTCGAGCGAGCGGCAGGCAGGCACCACGCCGCGGGTGGAGAGCGCGCCGCAGCTCGGTTTGTGGCCGACCAGATGGTTGAACGCGGCGGGCACGCGGCCGGAGCCGGCGGTGTCGGTGCCGAGCGAGAAGCTCGCCAGGCCGAGCGCCACGGCGACCGCCGAGCCGGAGCTGGAACCGCCCGAAATGAAATCGGGGTTGAAGGCGTTGCGGCAGGCGCCGTAGGGCGAGCGGGTGCCGTTCAGGCCGGCGGCGAACTGGTCGAGGTTGGTTTTCCCCAAGGGAATGGCGCCGGCGTCGATGAGTCGCTGCACGACTGTCGCGCTGCGTTCCGGCGAGTAAGCGTATTCCGGGCAGCCAGCCGTGGTAGGTAGGCCGGCGAGGTCGATGTTGTCCTTGATGGCGAAGGGGATGCCGTAGAGCGGCAGGCTCGCGGGGTCCTTGCTTTCGAGGTTTCGGGCGTAGGCGCGCAAGGCGTCGGCGTCGAGGCGGCTGATCCAGATATGGTGGGTATCTTCACCGGCCATGCGGGTGAGGATATCCTCCACCAGGGCGTGCGGGGTAAGTTCTCCGGATTGATAACGCTGGCGCAGGGTGGTGATATCGAAGCTATTTTTCATTCAAGTCAGAAATCATTTAAGGCATGTCCCAGGGCAAATCGATTCCGGTTGACCTACGGCGAATCAAACTACACAAAGTAAACCGGTGCCTCCCAGACTGCCAGCGCTACACATCCTTCCGGGCTGGCGACACCGTGCCTGGAGCCGGGAAAACTCACCAGCAGGGTTCCGGCGTGGTACACCCCCCGCTCATCCTGCTGGGCGCCGGCCAGTATCTGAATGTATTCCATGCCCGTGTGCAGATGTTCAGGCACGGTCGCGCCGGGAGCATAGCGCAGCAGGGCGAGCTTGGTATTGCCTGCCGCATCCTGATAGAGCCGGCTGAGTTCCACCCCGGGGCCCAAGGGCTCCCAGGCAAACTCCCCCAAGCGCAGGGGAATCGAAGCCAGATCAGCCAGGACAAGACCGGAAGCGGTCTCAGCCATACGCCTTGTCCAATCCTGCGAGAACGGCTTCACTGCGGGCGACCCAGCCGACGATGCCGCCCTGGGCGGAGATCATGTCCAGGGTGGCCCGCTTGAATTCAGGAAAATAACTCTCCGTGCCATCCTCGACCAGCAGGCACGCGTAGCCACGGTCGTTGGCCTCCCGCATGGTGGTCTGCACGCACACCTCGGTGGTGACACCGGTGAACAGCAGATGGGTCACGTCCAACCGCTGCAGGATTTCCTGCAGCGGCGTGGCATAGAACGCGCCCTTGCCGGGCTTGGCAATTTCGAACTCGCCAGGCGCGGGCTGAAGTGCCTCGATGATGGCGTTGCCCGGCTCGCCGTCCACCAGCAACCGGCCCATCGGCCCCGCATCCCCGATCCGCAGGCGACAGTCGCCGCGCAAGCGCTTGGACGGCGGGCAGTCGGACAGGTCAGGCTTGTGGGCCTCGCGCGTATGGATCACCGGCAGCCCCAGCCGGCGGGCCGCAGTCAGAAGTCTGGCGATCACCGGCACGCAGGCCTGCAGCCGGCTCACCTCGTTGCCCAAGGCATCGCCAAAACCGCCCGGCTCGATGAAGTCCCGCTGCATGTCGATGATGATCAGGGCCGGTGGCCGCTCAGGGAGCGCATAAGGATAGGGACTGGCGTCAATGTGCATGGGCTTCCTCTGCGTGGCCCGCCATATGGCGTCCGATGACGACGGGGTCGGCCGCACTCGGCGTCGTTTCGTAGACCAGCCGCCCACCGGACATGACGTGGATACGGTCGGCCAGTTCGAGAATTTCGTCGAGGTCCTCGCTCACTAGCAGCACCGCCGCGCCGGCGTTGCGCGCGGCCATGATGCGGGCATGGATCTCGGCCACGGCGGTGAAATCGAGGCCGAAGCAGGGGTTGGCCACCACCAGCACATTGGGCTGCTCCCCCAGTTCGCGGGCGAGGATGACCCGCTGCACGTTGCCGCCCGAGAGGTCGCCAATGGGCGCGCTGGGACCCGGGGTGCGCACCTTGAAATCGGCGATTGCGCGCACTGCGGCCGTCACCATCTGCCCTCGGCGCAGAAAGCCATGCAGGCTATAGGGCGGCTGATCGAAGCGGCGAAAGGCAAGGTTCTCCGCCACGCTCAGGCGCGGCACGCTGGCATTGCGCAACGGTTCTTCGGGCAGGCAGTGGAAACCATGGCGCAGCAGATCGCGGCGCCGGCCGCTGCAGGCCTCGCCCATGACCCGGATTTCTCCGCCCGCCGGTGAGCGCTGCCCCGCCAACGCCTCCACCAGTTCGCGCTGGCCGTTGCCGGACACGCCGGCGATGCCGACGATCTCGCCCGCCTTCACCTGCAGCGACAGCGCATGGACGGCGGCCATGCCGCTGTCGCCCTCCACGCTGAGGCCGGCGATGCCCAGCTTCACCGGCTGCCCCACCATGGCCTCCCGATCCAGTGCCGTCGTCGTGAATTCACTGCCCACCATCATTTCCGCCAGCCCCTTGACGTCCGTATCGGACACCCGAGCCGAGCCGGCATGCCTGCCGCGGCGCAGCACCGTGACGTCGTCCGCATAGGTCATCACTTCGCGGAATTTGTGCGTGATGATCAATACACTGAGGCCTGCCTCGCGCGTCATGTCGCGGAGGTGCCCCAGCACCTCGTCGGCCTCGTCGGGGGTGAGCACCGAAGTGGGCTCGTCGAGGATCAGCACATTGACGTCGAGCAGGAGCTGCTTGACGATCTCCAGCTTCTGCTTTTCCCCTGCCGCCAGATGGTTCACGGAGGCGTCCAGCGGCAGCTGGAAAGGCATCTTTTGCATGCGCTCGCCGATCGCCTGACGCTCCTTTTTCCAGTCGATCACCGCGGGCAGATGGGGGCGAGCCAACACCAGATTCTCCAGCACGGTCATGTTGGGGATCAGGGTGAAATGCTGGTAAACCATGCCGATGCCCAGATCATGGGCGTCGCGCGGGTTGGTAATGGCCTGCTGGCGCTCGCCCAGCAGCACCTCACCCTCGTCGGGGGTGTAGAAGCCGACGATGCATTTCACCAGCGTGCTCTTGCCGGCGCCGTTCTCGCCCAGAAGGGCATGGATGCTGCCTCGTCGGAGCTTCAGGGAAACACGATCCAGCGCCTGCAACTCGCCGAAACGCTTGCTGACGTCGAGGGTTTCGAGAGCCAGATAGCTCACGCCATGGCCTCCAACAACTGTACCGAGGCGGCCACGGCACCAAACACACCGCCCTGCATTTTTACCATCTTCAGCGCCGCCAGATGATTGACCTGGTTGGTGGCGCCGCAACAGTCCTCCAGCAGAAGGCACTCGAAACCCATATCGTTGGCGTTGCGCATGGTGGTGTGCACACACACGTCGGTGGTGATGCCGGTCATGATCAGGTTGCGGATGCCGGCTTTGTGCAGCAGCAGTTCCAGGTCGGTGGCATAGAAAGAACCCTTGCCGGGTTTGTCGATGATCGGCTCGCCCGGCAAAGGCGCGAGTTCCGGGATGATCTCCCAGCCCGGCTCGCCGCGCACCAGCACCCTGCCGCACGACCCCGGGTCGCCGATGCCGGCGCCGATGCGTTGACTGCGCCAGCGCTTGTTGGCGGGTAGATCTGACAGGTCCGGGCGATGCCCTTCCCGGGTGTGGATCACCATCATGCCCAGTTGCCTTGCCATGGCCAGAATCCGGGCGATCGGCTCGATGGGCGCGCGGGTCAACGACAGGTCGTAGCCCATGCGGTCAACATAGCCACCGTGTCCGCAGAAATCGGTCTGCATGTCGATGATGATCAGCGCCGTATTCTCCGCCCGCAAGTCGCCGTCATAGGGCCAAGGGTAGGGATCGGCAGCAACGTACAAACTCATGAACTTTTCTCCATTGATTTTCTAGCGGGCCGCCAAGGTGCCGGGCATGCCGGAGCGCACCTTCGTCGAAGAGGCGGCGATCATCAGCGCCAGGGTCAACACATAGGGTGCGGCATTGAACAGGTAATAGCCCCAGGTCACGCCTACCGACTGCAGGGACGGCCCGAGGGCGCCGGCACCGCCAAATAGCAGCGAGGCATAGAGGCAGCGCACCGGATCCCAGCGCGCGAAGATCACCAGCGCCACGGCCATCAAACCCTGACCGCTGGAGAGACCCTCGCTCCAGCCACCGGGGTAGTACAGCGACAGGAAGGCCCCGCCGACGCCGGCCAGGAAACCGCCCGCCATGGTGGCAAGCATGCGCACGCCGTTGACGTTGAGCCCCATGGCGCGGGCGGCATCGTCGCTCTCGCCCACGGTGCGAATGGCGAGGCCCCAGCGGGTGCTGCGGAAGAACCAGCCCATGGCGGGCGCCAGTATTACGCCGGCGATGAACAGCACGTTGATCTCCAGCGCCGCGCGCAGCGCCGGGTTGTCGCTCCAGGTGCCGAGGTGCAGGGCGGGCAGATGCGGCGCGCTGGGCTGGATCAGCGGCTTGCCTAGGAAAAAGGCCAGGCCGGTGCCGAGGATCATCAGGGCGATGCCCACGGCAATATCGTTCACCTGCGATTGCTGGCACAGCAGGGCATGGGCGAAGCCCAGCACCACGCCGGTGGCGCCGGCGGCCAGTACGCCCAGCCAGGGGGAACCGCTGATCCAGGCCACCCCGTAGCCTGCCATGGCCCCCATGATCAGGTTGCCTTCGAGGCCGAGGTTGATGCGGCCGCTCTTTTCGGTGAGACACTCGCCGAGGCTGACGAACAGAAACGGGGTGCCCACCCGGATGGCGCCGCCGAGGACGGCGATGACTACGGTCATCCACTCGATCGTGTCGCCGCTCATGACGTGCTCCTGCGTCGCGTGGCCAGGCGGGCAAACACTGCCTCGCTGGCCAGGATGAGAATGAAAATGATGCCCTGCAAGACAAGACTGGTGGCGTCCGGCAGGTCGTGATCGCGTTGCATGAGTCCGCTGGCGGCACGGATGCCGCCGAACAGGATGGCCA
Source organism: Pseudomonadota bacterium (assembly GCA_021791235.1). Next base: position 363 of record JAJYXA010000329.1, on the reverse strand, counting down.
TCGGGATGATGGCCAGGGGATGGTGGCGCGCGGCGAAGGCAATAAGGATGCCTTCATAGCCGTAGCCGGCGTTCAGCGAGGTATTGGCGCGGCCATGCACGGCGGCCACCTCCACCATGCCCGCGAGACCCGCGGCGGCACCCCCCATCATGCACACCAGAAAGACGATGCGGCCCACCGGCAAACCGGAGAGCCGGGCAGCACGCACGTTGCCTCCCACCATGTCGACCGCGAAGCCGAATACCGTGCGCTTGTACAGCACCCACAGGATCAGGCAGACAATCAGCCCGTAGGCGAAGCCCCAGTGGATGGAGGATTCGCCCAGTGAACCCAGCATGTGGGTGTCGCCGATGTGATGGGTGG